>NZ_VRUX01000002.1:0-38915 GCF_008039885.1 Methylobacterium sp. WL103 | reverse complement strand
GGCTGCAAGGTCACCTCCTCAAGCATCCTGGCGGCGATCGGGAGATGGTGGAGATTCTGGCACTCGTGCTGCATCATGACGAGCAGGCCGTTCTCTGCGCGGTCGAACTGGCGCTCGACGGCGGCGTTCCCACCAAGATCCACGTCCTCAATATCCTGCACCGGTTGCTCGACGGTAAGCCATCGAGCGTGGCCACGATCGATGCCCCACAGGCGCTCGTCTTGCGCCAGGAGCCGAAGGCCGATGTCGAGCGCTACGACGCGCTCCGCAGGAAGGCGGTGCGCCATGCGTCATGATCCCGCCAGCGCCGCCATCATCGTCATGCTGCGCGGGCTCAAGATGTACGGCATGTCTCAGGCCGTCGTTGATCTCATGGAGCAAGGCGCACCCGCCTTCGAGGTAGCCGTCCCGCTCCTGTCCCAGCTGCTCAAGGCCGAGATGGCCGAGCGGGAGGTTCGATCCGTCGCCTACCAGATCAAGGCCGCCCGCTTTCCGGCCTACAAGGATCTGACCGGGTTCGACTTCGCTGCCAGCGAGGTCAACGAGGCCATGGTTCGCACTCTGCACGGAGGCGACTTCATCGACGGCGCACACAACGTCGTCCTGATCGGTGGCCCGGGCACCGGCAAGACGCATATCGCGACCGCCCTGGGCGTGCAGGCCGTCGAGCATCATCGCAAGAAGGTCCGCTTCTTCGCGACCGTCGACCTGGTCAATGCCCTCGAACAAGAGAAAGCCCAAAACAAAGCGGGCCAGTTGGCCGAACGGCTGCTGCGTCAAGACCTCATCATCTTAGACGAACTGGGCTATCTTCCCTTCAGCGCCTCAGGAGGGGCCCTGCTGTTCCACCTGCTGTCCAAGCTCTACGAGCGCACCAGCGTCGTGATCACCACCAACCTCAGCTTCAGCGAATGGGCCGGGATCTTCGGCGATGCCAAGATGACTACCGCTCTGCTCGATCGCCTCACCCACCACTGCCACATCCTAGAGACCGGAAACGACAGCTTCCGCTTCAGGGCAAGTGCCGCAGCCGGAAAGCCGAAAAGGAGCCGCACCGTGAGTTGACCAGACCCACCCAATGATAAACATCAACCCCTGAACCTGGGTCACTTCTCAACGAAAACGCCGGGTCAACTCTCAGCGGAAATCAACACGGTGGCTTCCTCTGGAGCTCGAACAACTCCGTCACGATCGATGCCGAGTTCCGGGCGGCCGTGAAGAAGACCCACCCGCTCGTGTCCTCGCAGACCGAGGAGGGCCTCAAGATCCGGCTCCAGGTGCTCGCACTGACCGGCCAGATCACCGAGGACGAGGCGCACGCCTACCGGGTGCTGCGCGCTGCTGCCCACGCCGCCTACCACGACGGCACGGGCGAGCCGGGCTTCATCAACCAGGACAAGCTGACCTCGAACCCCGAGGGCCTCGACACCTACCTCGACGGCCTGGTCGCGGAGTCGGCGAAGTTCAAGCTCGACACCGAGACCCTGCCGCTGATGAAGTCGCTGGTCGAGGCGTGCTGCGCGATCGGCTGGCCGATGATTACCAACCCGTGCGGGGAGATCTGCCTCCTCATGCTCGGCGCCTACTGCGTGATCGCGGACGTGGTCCCGTTCCACGCCCAGAACGATGACGACGCCGAGGATGCCTTCCGGACGGCCGTGCGCGCCCTGATGCGCACGAACCTGATGGACTGCCTCTACTCGCGCGAGGTCAAGCGCACGAACCGGATCGGCGTCGGCATGACGGGCTTCCACGAGTGGGCCTACGACCGCTTCGGCTTCACCTGGCACGACCTGGTGGACGAGACCAAGTCGCAGGCGCTCTGGCAGACGGTGAGCCGGTTCAAGCGGGCCGTGCAGGACGAGGCGCGCAAGTTCGCTGCGATCCTCGGCGTGACGGTTCCCCACACCGACACGACCTTCAAGCCGGCCGGCACCACGTCGAAGCTGTTCGGCCTCACCGAGGGTGCGCACCTGCCGTCGATGCGCGAGTTCCTGCGCTGGGTGCAGTTCCGCCACGACGACCCGCTGGTGAAGGTCTACGCGGAGAAGGGCTACCCGGTGCGCGAGCTGACCTCGTATTCCGGAACGACGATCGTCGGCTTCCCCACGAAGCCCCGCATCTGCGAGCTGGACGGCGGTGAGTGGGTCGTGACCGCTGCCGAGGCCACCCCGGAGGAGCAGTATCAGTTCCTCCGCTTGCTCGAAAAGTATTGGATGACCGGCGTCGAAGAGGACGGCACGACCGCACTCGAAGAGACCGGAAACCAGATCTCCTATACTTTGAAGTATGATCCTAAGACTGTGTCTTACGATCGCTTCTTGGAGACGCTGATCGAGGGCCAGTTCTCCATCCGTTGCTGCTCCGTGATGCCGCAGAGCGACACGACCGCATACGAATACCAGCCCGAACAGCCGGTCACGAAGCTGGAGTTCGAGCGGATCGCTGCGGCCATCGCCAACGACAACATGCAGGAGGACATCGGCATGGAGCACGTCGATTGCGGCAGCGGCGGGTGTCCGATCGACTTCAAGGACGACGAGGAGAAGGCTGCGGCATGACCCTCTCGATCACGCTGGGGTGGTGGCTTTTGCCATCACTCCTCACCGTCCTCGCCCTGACCTGGGCGTTCTGGGAGCGCTCGACGGACCACACCGGCTATCTCTCGGGGCTCGCGATCCTCTTCCGGCTCGTCGTGGCCGTGATCGTCAGCCTGATGATCTGGATCGTCTATCTGGTTTGTGTCATCCTCTCCCTCTCATAGGAGAGGCACCTGGCCCCGCAGCAATGCGGGGCCTTTTTCAATTTTGGTTTGGTGTAAATCCAGTTCACCACAATATAGGTTGCTTCGTAAATTTAAGTTGCCATTAGGAAGCGCGGGCTCACTGTCATTACATCATCAAAGGGAATGACACATGAGCGATGACCCGTGGGGCCTGAATAAGAACCAAGCCAATACGGTGGTTCATCCGGGATTTACCATCACCTACCACACACAGCCCGGTGGTTATGGTATGGAGCAACAAAAAGAACCCTGGATTGACTTGCAAACGCTGAATGCGCTCGTCTTCTGGGCCATTATGATTGCTTCGGAAGGTTGGTGCTTTTATAGATCTGTGTTCCACGATGCGAAGATTGGATTTTTCTACTACTTTGTTGCAGATCATGGTCCACAAATTACATTTTGGGGTAGTGCTTTCTTTCCATTCATGCTTGCTTTGATATGCATATCCGTTCCACTTTTGATCCTCGTAAAATTTTGTTGCTTGGCGATAGGTATAAATCCCGACAGGTGACTACCCTCGGCCCCGCATCGCTGCGGGGCCTTTTTCGTTGCCGCTCGAAAATCTCACGCTCAATACGAAACGCCGCTCGTCGCGCGCTATAACAAATCAGTCAGCACTGACTGAGGACCAGCTTGGTTCCAACCCCCCCTTGACAAACAGAAGGCCCCGCATCGCTGCGGGGCCTTTTCATCGTCCTAAGCTAGCGTCCGTGATAAGTCAGCGCTTACTCGTCTAACGCGCAGGGATAGGATGGCCGTCGCGCCGCTCCGGGGTCTCAGGCGCTGTCTTCCTGTGGGCGCGCTCACGCACTCCGTTGACAGCCGAGACGCTCACCAGAATGCCCGTGACGATCGCAAACAGCTCTGCGATGGCTGCTGCTGCGGCAGGCGTAAACAGGATGCCCATAGCGAGATCCTCCTTCTGTCATTCCTATTTTGGATCACTCGCCTTGAAAGGCAAGGACGAGCTCCAAAACGAGGCCCATGACGCCACTGTAAATCAAGATTCTTAGGTCATACTCCACCCGGAGCTCTGGCACAAGTTGAGCTTCGCCGTGCGGCGTCACTAGGCGTGCAAACTCTAATGTTCCGTAAACTATGAAGAAAAAGAACGCCAATATACCGATGGCGTAAATTATAGAGACTAACCGATTTGGTCTCTCATATTTAAATAATGCTGCGACGATCCCGCAGAAACCGATAAGTCCAATGACCACAGTCACGTAGAACAGGTCGCGAAACAGACCAGCCTTATTGACTAGATCGGTCATCGCCGCGACATCAAGTGATGGTTGGACACCGGCTGCATACAGCGGTGGCGCCAATGCAACGATGATGGTGATAATCCACAGAGACACCCGTAGGGTGCATCTGAAAAGGACTTCGGTGGCGATCCCCCAACCAACAACAACCCACTTCGGAAGCCACTCAGGGGCCGTAGCCTCCTGTTTCTGATCCGACATCATGTCCTCGGCAACCAGGGTCTGAGGCTGCTTAGGTTGCGCGCTCTCGCTCGTCAAAGCCCTCCGCGCGAACCGTCGTTTTCAATGCGAAACGCCGCTCGTCGCGCGCTATAATAAGTCAGTCAGCACTGACTGACAGCGAAGCGATCCCGGAGAGACCCGCGATGATGCCGATGATGCTCGTGATCGGGCTGTGCCTGATCTCGGACCCCAGCGACTGCACCACCGTGAAGGTGCCGCTCGTGGTCGAAACGCTGCCAACCACCTGCGTGCTCAAGGCCCAGGAGACCGCGTCTCACGACCACGAGACGATCTGGGCCGACTACCGCGTCACGCGCCTCGGGTGCGTCCGGCGCGGCTCGAAGTCCGCCTACGCCAACTGATCTCTCACCGCGAAAGACCCATGCGCCGCATCACCCTCATCGCCCTCACGACCCTGGCTCTGACCGCCTGCACCGACGCGCCGACGGCCGAACGGGTGCTCCGCCAGAACGGCTACACCGACATCCAGATCACCGGCTACGACGCTTTCATGTGCGGCCAGTCGGACACGTTCTCGACCGGCTTCACCGCCCGCAGCGTCGGCGGCCAGCGCGTCTCGGGTGCCGTCTGCTCGGCCGCCTTCAAGGGCGCCACCATCCGCTTCAAATGAGGATCACTCGCATGACGATCACGGCTCGCGTCGTCGAGGACAGCCTCTCCCCGGATGGCATCCGTCTGACGACCTTCCTGCTGCGCTACCCGCGCTTCATCCACGCCGAGGTCATGACGCACCGGGTCTTCTCCCGGAACGGTCGCTCCTCGCGCGCGGTCCCGGTTAAGCGGCTCCTGCTGGAGTCGATCGTTCAGCCCGTCGGCTACGAGGCGAACCGGCCCGGCATGACCTCGGTGGCTCCGCTCACCGGTTGGCGCAAGGTCGTCGCGCAGGCGACCTGGCTGGGCATGGCGCACCTGAACAAGCTCGGCGTGCGCATCCTGCACGGCGTCGGCCTGCACAAGCAGTGGGCCAACCGGCCGCTCGAATGGTTCGGCTGCATCGACGTGCTCGTGACGGCGACCGACTGGGCCAACTTCTTCGCCCTGCGTCTCGACAAGGGCACGCAGCCCGAGCTCCAGATCCTCGCCGGCCTCATGGACGCTGCGATGGTCCAGTCGTCGCCGCGCCTGCTCTCGCCCGGCCAGTGGCACATGCCGTTCGTGGACGAGAACGAGCGCGCCACCCTCACGATCGCCGAGCAGCTGGTGCTCTCGACGGCCCGCTGCGCCCGCCTGACCATCGAGCCCTTCGACGGCAACGCGGACTATGCGGCCGAGCGCGCCCGCTACGAGCGCCTCGTGGTCTCGACCCCGGTTCACGCGAGCCCGGCCGAGCACCAGGCCACGCCGGACGAGAAGCACTTCTTCCGGGACGTCGAGCGCTGGAAGCAGCCGCACCTGCACGGGAACTTCCGGGGCTACGTCCAGCATCGGCAGCTCCTCAAGAACCACGTCGTCGCCGACGACCTCTACGATTTCGATCTTGCGGTGGCCGCATGAGCGAGACCGCGACCATCGACATGATTGCCGAGGACGACAGCGAGCCCTTCGCTGCCGTCACCGTCCAGGTCGTCGAGTTCGAGCACGCCCGCGACGGGCTCTGCTCGGGCTTCTACTTCGCGATCCCGCAGGCCGAGGGCATCGACCCTCTGCCGGGCGAGGTCTTCATCCACGGCCCCTTCAACACCCGCGAGGAAGCGCTTCGCGAGGCCGGGGCCTTCATCCTGGAAGCCGCATCGATCCGGGCCGAGGCCCTGACGAAGGACGAGCTCCTCGACGAAATCACCAGGGAAGTTGAAAAGGCATGATCCCCGTTCCGCTCAAGCGTCTCACCGAGACCGCGATCATCCCGACCTATGGCTCGGCCAACGCTGCCGGCTTCGATCTGCACGCGGATCTCGGCAAGGCTCCGTTCGCGCTCGTCCATCCGGGCGAGCATCGCCTCATCAGGACCGGCATCGCCGTCGCCCTGCCGCCGGGCTTCGCGCTGCTGATCTGCCCGCGCTCGGGCCTCTCGTTCAAGTCCGGCATCACGGTCCACAATGGCCCCGGTGTCATCGACGCCGACTATCGCGGCGACATCGGCGTCATCCTCCACAACACCACCCACATGCAGTTCGTGGTCAACGCAGGCGACCGCATTGCGCAGGGCGTGATCGTGCCAGTGTTCCAGGCCGCCTTCGACGAGGTCGATACCCTCGACGAGACCGCGCGCGGCACGGGTGGCTTCGGCTCGACCGGCGTTGCAGGTCTTCCGCCGGCCGCTGTGATCGGGATGCGGGCGATGGCCCAGGACGCTGCCGATCGGCGCCGCTGGTCCAACCTGCGGCCCGCGCCTGGCCTGTCGGAAAGCCAGACCAAGGATAACGGCGTGAAGTGGCTCGACGCCGAGCCCGAGGAAGCAGCCGTCGCGATGTTGAAGGCGGCGTGAAGGCCAGCGTCGAGGTCGGGCAGATCTGGCGCGACCTCTACAACCGGCACACGGACGAGCTCCGGCTCGTCCGTATCGACAAGATCGAGACCAAGACCAAGCGCCAGGAGGTCTTGGGCATGGTGCGAGAGATCCAATACCAGATCGCGCGGATCTCCTCGAAGACAGGCGGCGAAACGACCTTCACCCCTGTGTCGCGCTTCATCAAGGTCGACCGTTTCGGCAAATTCTATCGGCTTCAAAAGGGCTCATGATGTTCGGTTTCTGCGGAGCCAGCCGCACTGGCAAGTCCACCCTCTGCAAGCTCCTCTCCGAGGGGCTCGACCTGCCCTTCCACTCCTTCAACACGGCCGAGATCATGAAGGCGAAGGGCTACAACCTCGTCGATCCGGCCCTGACGTTCGCCACCCGCCTCGACGCGCAGGAAGCCTACCTCGACCACTACGAGGAGACGCTCCGCGCCCTGCCCCGGCCGGCGCTCACCGACCGGACGCCGCTGTGTCTGGCCGCCTACACCATGGCCGAGATCCGGATGCACGATCACGCCGAGCACGGGGACCGGGTCCTCGCCATCGTCGAGCGCGCGGTCTGCATGACCGACCAGCACTTCGACACGGTGTTCCTGCTGCGTCCCCTCCCCTTCTACGAGGAGGCCGAGGGCAAGGCGCCGGCCAATCTCGGCTACCAGTGGCATCACCAGATCGTCTGCGAGGGTCTCGCCGATCAGTGCCGCTTCATCGACGCGGCGACCCTCTACACGCCCGACCTGGAGACGCGCGCCGAGAGCTGCACGAAGGCAATCGTCGATGCCATGCAGCGCTGGGGCGAGGAAAAGGCCGCGCTCACTTGCCACTAAAAAACAGTCAGCAATGACTGACATGCCGCGTTGCAGTCGCTATAACTGAGACTGCAACGCACACACAGAGAGAGACGCGAACGATGCAAGTCGCCCACGTCGCAGAGCCCGACAGCCATCTCATCATCGGTGGTGGCAAGACCCGCGCCTTCCAGGTGACGGCGTCGGCAGCGGCCTTCAAAATCATGTCCGACAGCCTCTACCGCGACAAGGAGCGCGCGGCTGTCCGTGAGATCGTCTGCAACGCGATCGACGCCCACGCCATGAACGGCAACGAGGCGGTTCCGGTGAAGGTCACGCTCACCGAGGACGAGCTCAAGGTCGAGGACGTCGGCCCCGGCATCCACGACGACAAGATCGCCGACATCTACTGCACCCTGTTCGCCTCGACGAAGGTCGGCCAGCAGAACCAGACCGGCGGGTTCGGGCTCGGCTCGAAGGCCCCGTTCGCGATCTCCGACCACTTCACCGTCATCAGCAAGCACGAGGGCATCATGACCCTCTACGCGATGCACGTCGGCGATCCGGCGACCAACGGCACGCCCGGCGCCAAGATCATGATGCAGACCCGCTGCGAGGGGTCCGGCCTCTCGGTGTCGGTGCCGCTGGCGCCCGGCATGGAGCTCAAGATCGCGAAGGCGCTCAGTGAGATCGTCCGCGAGGGCGGCATGAACGTCGAGCTGAACGGCGAGAAGCTCGACGCGCCCGACTACACGGAGCTCAAGCGCCTCGGCTACGGGATGCGCAGCCAGACGCGCTGGGGCGGCGCCAAGTTTCAGGTGCTCTACGCCAACGTGCTCTACCCGATGGACAGCCACGACGAGCTCGTGCCGTTCATCCAGAAGCTCTCGACCTTCACCTTCGACAGCAAGGCGTTCGTTCTCTACTGCCCGCCGTCCTCGATCTCGGTGACGCCGTCGCGCGAGGCGCTGTCCTACAACGAGGTCACGGTCGAGACCCTCAAGGGCATCCTCTCCCGGCTCGTAGACGAGATCCAGACGCACGCGTGGCGTTTCCTCAAGACGGAGATGGCCGCGCTGGTCGCCAACAGCACCCGCGAGAACCTGCCGCCGACCCGCGAGGATCGCTTCCGCGAGCGCCAGAAGGACCTGCTCAACGGCGTCGAGGAGATCGCGCTGCGCTGGGCGCAGCACAGGATCTCCAACGGCTCCTACACCCAGCGCGACGTGGCGCGCGAGATGCTCAAGAAGCCCGGCCTCAAGTCGAAGCGCGGGCTGCGCGTCATCGCCAGCATGAGGCACACGACCAAGCACAACTTCGGGACCGAGCGCCGCGAGCGGATCATGCGCGAGGTCGCACGGATCGTGGTTGCCGGCGATCTGATGCCGTTCCTGCACTCGCGTCTCCAGACCGACGACAAGCTCGTGCCGGTCAACAAGGTGGACAAGGATCGTGGCTACCGGCGCAGTTACTGCTCCGATGCCAAGCGCGTGCTCCACATCTCGACGGCGCGCGACCTGGTGAAGCGCGGCGTGGCCGGTCTCTACCTCGTCGGCGCGAAGATGAAGTCCGCCCAGATCGACAAGGCCATCGCGAAGGCGAAGGCGCTCGGCTGGGAGATCAACATCGTCAAGCGCCCCGAGGCCGTGAAGAAGAAGGCTGCGGTGATGTTTGGGCCACCCTGCCCGCCGCGCTACCGGGGCCTGACCCTCTCGAACTACGCCGAGCGGGTCGACGATTGCTGGGACCACGGCGTCAAGCTGCGCTCGACCCTCCAGCCCACGCATCCCGGCACCTTCGAGAAGCCGGTCGCCTTCTACGGGCTCAAGGCCACGACCATCCAGTTCAAGCCCGGCTTCAAGAGCGTTTGGGTGCCCAACGCCGACCGGGTGGAGACCCTCATCAAGGAAACGATCGGAAGGACCGTGATGGCGCACACGCGCAGGGACGTGGACAATCTGCTCGCCGGCAACGTGCGGCGCCTTGAGGAGCTGGTGCTCGCCAAGCTCAAGGAGCGCGTCGCGAAGGGCCACGACTACGAGGCGTTCTACGCCCGGCTCGCGATGGCCGCTGCGTCCGAGACCGACAGCCGTAGGTCGCGTCAGATGGGCGTGGAGGAGATCGCCCGCGAGATGATCGTCCACTCGCGTCGCTTCGCCCATGCCGCTGTGCGCGAGCCCTACGCGCCCTGCGCCGACCGCGACGAGGCCTGGGCCTACTGGCTGATGGCTCGCACCGTGTTCCACGCCCGCTGGTCCGAGGGTCCGCACGTCGATGTGGCCGAGGGCCGGATCATCAACGCGCTCGTCGAGGAATATCGCGTCCTCGCCCAGCCGCTCGAAGCGGCGCGGTTCGGGGAGAAGCTCCCCTATCGCAACACCGAGCACCTGGCGCTGTTCACGGCGTTCAGCGGCTCAAGTTTCGGAATCCTCGATCAGCAGCAGCGCGAGGATTTTCTGGAGTTCGCCGAGCTGATGGCTCGTCGTTACATTGCTCGTCAGCAGAAGGATCAGAGCAAGTGAATAAGTTACAGGTCAGTGGAGCGATCGTCTCCAAGAACGGCGTGACGCTGTTCACCCCAGCCGGGGAGAGCAAGGTCTTCGGGGCGGACTCGTGGAAGACGGCTGCGATCCTCGACGCGGTGCTCGTGCCGCTGGCGAAGTCCGAGGGTGAGCCGGTCGAGATCGACCTCGACCAGTTCAGCCTGGCGAAGCGCATCGAGCAGGCGACCAACGGCGCGCTCAAGGTCGAGGAGAAGGTCGAGAACGGCGTCTCCAAGATCGCGATCGAGACCGCGTCCGGCGCCCGGATCGAGGACGCCTCGCTGCTGGAGAAGCACATCGGCGAGGTCGCTGTGACCGGGTCGGTGGGTCTCGGCCGCTTCATCGAGCGCTTCGCGCGCCTCGACCACAAGCACACGGCCGACGAGCTCCTCAAGTTCGTGCAGAAGATGGATCTGCCGATCGCCGACGACGGCTGCATCGTGGTCTACAAGTTCCTGACCAAGCAGGGCGATGACCGCTTCGTGGACAGCCACACGCGCAAGATCGTCCAGCGCCTCGGCTCGCGCGTCTCGATGCCGCTCGACAAGGTCAACATGAGCCGCGCGCAGTGCGCCTCGGGCCTGCACGTCTGCTCGGCCACCTACGGCCAGTATGGCGACGCGATCTTCCTGGCGAAGGTCGATCCGGCCGATGTCGTGGCGATCCCGGAGAACTACTCGGGCGGCAAGATGCGCTGCACCGCCTACCATCTGGTCGCTCTGCTCGACGGGGCCGCGCATAGCGCTGTCTCCGCGAAGAAGTCAGCGCTGACTGCAAATGGTGCGACCGGCATCGTGGCGAACGTCATCGCCGGCAATCACCCCGCGATCCTGGAGGAGGTCGTGGTCGGCGGGTCGTTCGTCCAGAACACCGAGACGAAGGTCACGACGACGGTCGTTTCGCAGCCCCAGGCAGCGCCGGCCCTCAACCCGGTGCGTCCGATCGCGGCCGTCGCCAAGATCGACCCGAAGGACGTGAAGGACCGGCTGCACGCGGCGCTCAACCCGACGCCGCAGTTCGAGATCGGCCAGCAGGTCGATATGGAAGGCACGCCCGTGTTCGTCCGCGAGATCGAGGGCCGCAAGGCGCTGGTCGCGACGCGCCTCAAGCACGGTCATGGCACCTGGGTCTCGCTCACCCGTCTCGCGGCTCTCCAGGTCGCTGCGCCGGTCGAGACGCCGGCTCCCGCGCCCGTCGTCGAAGCCCCCTCCCCTGCCCCGGTGGAGCAGAAGGCGCCCGAGCCGACCGGAACCGAGGCCTGGGCCGTTGCCAAGCCCGGTGACACGGTGCGCATCGAAGGGTCGTCCAAGATCCCGGATGGCGACTACGTCGTCGACCGCGTCTCGAACGATGGCCGCGCCTCGCGCTGCCGCGTGAAGTGCGAGGCGTTCGGTTCGCTCGGGGTCGCGAACACTCTGGTGAAGGCGATCGTCGCTGCGAAGGGCAACCCGCCGCTGGTCATGAAGGTCGAGCCGGTGGCAAAGGTCGCCAAGCGGATCGAGAAGGTGGCCGAGAGCGTCAAGGCGGTTGCCGACGGGACGTTCGACAAGGCGACGATCTACGCCAACAAGCTCGTCCAGGCGACCAAGCTCCACCAGGCCGGCAAGTCGCTGCGCGAGATCGAGAAGGAGCTCCGCATGTGCCGCAAGGCGCTCGCGAAGCACTTGAAGGCCGCATAGCGTCCATCACTTTGCCAGTCAGTAGTGACTGACAACCCATCGTCGCGTCGCTATAACAAAGTGACGCGACGACGTTCGTTTGAGCGACGCACACAGAGAGACAAGGATGAGCGAGCGACACGCGAAGGCGTGCGAGGCCGGCGCCCTCGCCCTCGACCGGATCAAGCCCGAGACGGGCGCTGCGAGGCTCCTGCGGGAGCTGGCAGGCCGGTTGAAGGCCCCGAAGCGCGAGACCGCGAAGCAGCCCCAAAGCTATTTCGCGACGCAGAAAGAAGAGATCACCCGCAAGGCGTTAGGTGCAGTCGCCGACGCACAGGCGCGGTTCGAGGCTGGTGAATTGACCGGCCGGGATCTCTGGGTCGCGGTCGATGCGATCCACGACACCGTGTCCGGTCTGATCGACCCGGACATGACCCTTCTCATCTACCGAGCCCGTCAGGAGCTCAAGGAGCACGCTACCCGATGAAAGTCGCCGGCTACGACACCGAGACCACTGGCATCGCCTACGGCGACCATCGCATCATCGAGGTCGCGGTCCTGACCTACGACCTAGCGACCGAGCGTCTGCTCGACCGCTACGTGCAGCGGATCAACCCGCTCCGCTCGATCGACGCCGGCGCCCAGCGCGTTCACGGCATCTCGCTGGCGATGCTGTCCGGAGAGCCGGTCTGGAAGGACGTGGCTCCCCAGGTCCACCGGCGCCTGGCTGCGGCCGACCTGATCGTCGCCCACAACGGCATCGGCTTCGACATGCCGTTCACGAACTACGAGCTGGCCCGCGTCGGATTGCCCAAGCTCGAAACCCCGGTCCTCGACACGATGTTGGAGGGACGGTTCGCCACCCCGAACGGGGCAGTGCCGAACCTCGGCGCCCTCTGCACGGCGCTGGGCGTCGATTACGGCACGGGTGCCGGCAAGGCGCACGCGGCCCACTACGACGTCGAGGTCATGATGCAGTGCTTTTTCAGGGGCGTGCGCTGGCGCGCCTTCAACCTCCCGGAGGAGATCGTCCATGCCATTGCAGCGTAAGCCCACGTCCAAGCAGCTCGCGGGCCTGGAGATCGCTCGCAACCTTAACTGGTTCCAGTCGGTGTTCTTCGGCTTCGAGCGCGCCGTGTTCCAGGCGCCGACGAGCTTCTTCGGGGTGTTCGGTCAGCCGCTGCGCGTGCTGCTGTTCTCGATCGCCATCATCGTCTGCGGCATCCCGCTCTGGGTGCTGATCCACTTCGGCTACCTGCTCATGGGTCTCGCTGGACACCTGCGCCGGGATAGCTCTGTCCGCAACAATCAGTCAGTGGTGAGTTAGCATGTTCGTCGGGGTCAACGACAACCAGCCCCTCGCGCAGTTCAAGGCGCGCGAGGAGCCGACCGTCAGCAAGGCGGAAGTCGATATGCGCCGCGTGACGCTCTATCAGCTCAACTGCGCCCGCGACGAGGCCGGGCAGCCCTTCGAGCTGCTCCGCGCCGGCCTGACCAAGATCCACCGGAACATGGTTCCGGAACGGATGGCTTTCCCCACTGCCGGCAGCCCTCACCCGTTCTGTCCGGAGCACACCTACACCCCTGTCGCGAGCCCCGTGCGCCAACCGGCCCGGAAGATCGCCAAGCCCCTCCCCTCCTACCTGCGAGTGGTCGCATGATCGGCGCGATCCAAGTCCTCGGGCTGGCCGGCGCTGCCGGCACGGTTGCCGTCGTCGAGTTCCGCGTCGAGCGCTACGGCGCGTCCGGTCTCATGGCCTGTCTGGCGTCCACCTTCCTGACCCTCGCGGTCACGATGGCAGCGAGCGCCTGATGGCCGTCATCATCACCGTCGCGCTCCTGGTCGTCTGGCTCGGCTTCACCGCCTTCCTCGAATGGCGAGACGGCAAGCAGGACCAGGCCCTCGCCGTCGGCGTGCCAGCCATCTTCGGCCTCATCCTCATCGCGCTGAACCTGCTCGGCGTCCACGCCTAGCGGTTTCGCCGCCAAGCGATTTCGCGAACGCGCAAAACCGTCGGTCTGCCAATGATCTGACGCGATGTTCCAGCCGACGCGCCGCGCTCTGAAAGCTACATTGTGAGAGTCAACAGCGACACAGAGCGCAACGAGCGCACACAGAGAAGGAACAGCATCATGTCCAACACCGGCATCAACGGCGGTCTCGATCTCAACGGCGTCACCGACGGCGTCGACCTCGATCTCATGCTCGCCGATCTCGACGTGTCCGACGACGACGCCACGATCGAAGCGGTCACGGACGTCGAGCGAGAGGAGGTCGTCGAGGAGCCCGAGGTCGAGGAGACCGTCGTCAACGAGGACAACGAGGACGAGGTCGCCCAGGCGATGACGGACGTCGAAGAGGCTGGCGCGACCGAAGAGGCTGCCGAGGCTGCGGTCGAGGAGCCCGCGATCGTCGTCACCGACGCCGAGGCCAGCAGCGAGGTCGAGGCCGAGGCTGCGGCGCAGGACGAGCACGACGAGGACGTGACCGACGCGCTCGCCGCCGAGATCGACATGGAGGAGCAGCGCGACGCGATCTACGCCGAGCAGCCCGCCGACGACACGTCGCTCGATGCGTCGGCCCCGCCCGCTGCCGCCCCGAAGAAGGCGCGTGCTGTATCGACCGGCGTCCCTCGCGCCCGCACCGCTGTCGCCGACCTGCACGAGGACAACTTCGTGCTGACGACCGACATCCCGGCCGACCTGGCTGCGAACAAGGCAGCGGTTCTGACCGCCTGCCCCGCGCAGAAGAAGGTGCGCGAGAAGTTCGAGAACCTCCTCGTCTCGGTCGCCGGCAACCGCGCGCCCAGCACCTACACCGTGATCTGCTTCAAGGCGCTGATGGCGTCGGGCGAGGTCACGGGTGCCGAGCTGACCGGGGCGCTCAAGTCCTCCGGACTCGGCGAGGGCACGGCGCGCTCGCAGTCGGGGCAGCTCATGGCGCTGTTCCCCGCCGTGAAGATCGCCACCCCCGCGGGCAACAAGCTGACGGTGAACCCCGACAGCCTGCTCGTCGCAGCGCTCAAGGGCATCCTGAGCATCGCCTAAGTCAATGAGGCGGGGAGCAATCCCCACCTTCGCTATTTCGCGAGAAAGCCACAGTGCGAAAGGACGAACCGATGCCCAGCGGGCACGTCATCATCATCCACCTCGACAACCGCGTGACCGTCGAGGACACGATCGAGGGCGAGCCGGGCCTCGGCCAGGTGCAGAAGGCCGTCGATGGCTACGTCCAGATCGTCCACGACTTCGACACGGTGATGCTCACCGTCGATCTCATGACCTACATGGACGAGGAGAGCGTCCGGAAGCTCAAGCCGCTGCCGGCCGTTCCCTTCTCGCAGCGCTGCATCTGTTTCTGCAACGAGGAGGGCAAGGTCGAGGGCCGCCCCTTCAACCTCGTCGCCACCCAGCTCTGGGCACAGGCGCTGATGCGCTCCGGCCGCAAGGTGCCGCTGCCCTCGGGTGGCGTGGCGATGGACGACTTCCTGGTCGGCTCGGTCGCCCTGCTGATCGGCGATGGCGCGATCAAGGGGTGGCAGTCGTGACCCACGAGGAGATCGCCCGAGCCAACGGCTGGATCGTCTCGCTGAACCATCGCGACGAATACGTCGCCCACGACGACGTGACGGGCGACGTGGAGCCCGACCACATCCTCGACGCCGAAGACGAGGAGGAGGCCTGGGCCGAACTCTGCCGGCTCGAAGGGTTGGACGAGAGCAGCATCGGCCGCGCCCAGACGCAGCAGCCGGACGGCACCTGGATCGACGTTTAGCGCAGTAGCGCCTTAGCGAAGGAGAAAATCGTGAGTTCGCGCAACCCTCTGTCGCCCAAGCCCGACAACCTGCCCGGCGTCGGCTCGATCTGGCGGCACAACAAGGGCGCCTTCTACAAGGTCGTCGGCTACTCGCGGCACAGCGAGGATCCGGACCAGTGGCTCGTGACCTACCGGCCGATCGCGGGCGAGGGCGACGCTTGGACCCGCGCGATCATCTGCACCGAGCAGAACGAGTGGCCGGGCTTCCTCGACAGCTTCGAGATTCCGGCGTTCGAGGGCGATCCGGGCTGGTATCGCTTCAAGCACGTCGGCGGCCCGCGCACCTGGCACGACGAGCAGCCACCTGAGCCAGAGACCCCGAGCCGGGAGGATCTGATCGAGCTCCTCGACAACGTGTCGGCCGCTGCCGAGAACATGCTGACGCAGTTCGGGAGCAGGATGTTCGCCGAGGACGTTAGGACCCGCACCGAGACGATCCAGACGGCGAGGAACCTGTGCGACACCCTTCTGAGGAGCCACGCGGCCTGACGACTGCGGAGCTGACGCTAGAGGTTCAACGCCTCGAAGCCTACGCGAGGGGTCTCGGGCTCGATGACGCGACCATCACCGAGATCCAGGCGCGGATGACACAGGACGCCGAGGCGTCCGGGACCTGGGGCACACCCGAGGATCGCCTCTTCATCATGCGACAGCGGATGCTCAAGGCAGCTCTGTAGTTCGATGGCCGCTCTGATCGTCCTCATTCTCATCCTGCTGACACCGGCGTTCTGCGTCTACGCCCTCAAGGCTTCCAAGAAAGCCGAGCTGGCGAAGTGGAAGCGTAAGCACGCCAAGAGTGTCGTTCTCCATGAGGAGCGGATCAAAGCCTACTGGGATGCCGAGCCAGCGCGGCAGGCAGCCAGAGAAAAGGCCGACGCCGAGCACAAGGCTTACATGAAGCAGCGCTTGGATGAGAGAAACGCCGAGATGAAACGCAAGCGAGACCAATCCTAGAAGCCCCGCCCTGCTCGGGGCTTTTTGCGTTTCGCGAAAGCGCTAGAACGCTGCATCGCTAGGACGCGCGCAGAGATCGACACAGCGCGTCACAGAGCGACGGCACGCGAAAGTCGCACACACTGACGCGCTCGCACGCGAAGCGTCTCAGCGACGCTTTCTGAGCATTCCACGCCACCTTCACGACCGGCCCACTGCTCAAATCGCAAACGCCGCTCTGTCGCTGCTATAATCAGTCAGTGCTGACTTTCTAGCACAGGAGAAAATGAGGAGCGCGTCATGCGCCTATCGAAGATCGCGGCCCTGGTCGCTCTCACGACCATCGCGACGGCCTACGAGGCAGAGGCGCGTTCGCGTCACCGTCACTACCACCACGTCACCAGCTACGCGCCGATCGAGGCCGAGCCGGTCGCGGTCAGCGACGAGCCGACCTTCCTGGAGCGCCTCACGGGGCGCGTGAACGTCCGCATGAACCAGCTGGAGCGCGGGCTCGACTACGTCGCCACGGCCGGGCGCGGCTCCGTCCAGTCGATCGTGACCCAGGAGGCGGCGCGCGCTGGCGTTCCGAACCGCCTGGCCCACGCGATCATCAAGGTCGAGAGCGGCTACAACTGCCGCGCCCGCAACCGCTCGGGAGCCTCGGGTGCCGGCCAGCTGATGCCGGCCACGGCCCGCGCCATGGGCGTGCGCAACATCATGGACTGCCGGCAGAACATCGCGGGCGCGATGCGCTACCTGCGCCAGGCCATCAACCGGGGAGGAGCCGGCTGCGCGGGCGATTCCCTCTACGAAACCGGGGTGGGCGCTCGCCCGCACTGTTCCGCGTATGGCCGCCGCGTCATGCGCTTCGCTTCCAACTGAGGGCTGACACACAACATGGACATCACCGTCAACGCATCCAAGAACGTCATTCCGGTCGGCATGAGCTTCTTCGAGGTCTTCCTCGGAGCCGACACCTACGCGAGCACCCGCACCGGGGATGCGGTGAAGGTCACGACCGCCGACGGCGATGTCGATGCCACGGTGCAGAGCGTGCAGATCGGCCCGCTCGGGCAGTTCCTGGGGCAGGGCGTGCCGCACGTCTCGAACCTCGGCCGCGCCCACGACGTCCGCAGCATGTGCGACGCCATCGAGAAGCGCTACCCGGCCAGCAAGAAGGCCAACAAGGAAGCCCTCGATCCGCGCACGCTCTACACCGCCGTGATCGTCGCCATCCCGGCACCGACGCCCGTCGCGGCGATCGGAGCCCCGCCCATCGCCGTCTGAGGGTCAGACGGCGTAGTCGCTTTCCAGCGACTTAGCTTACGCCAGAATGACGAAGCGATCCAGGCGCTTACCCGCGAGCGCATCGTCATAGTCTGATTGTCAGCAGCGCAGCAGTGAACGCAGCGCAGCGCAAGGGCACAGAAAGAGGTCGCCGTGAAGTAGCGCAGCGCGGAAGCGCACCCGAGGAGCTGACCAGACCGGTCCCTCCGCCCGTGGGCCAGTGAGAGCCCGACCATAGCGGCCCCATACGGCAAGAGACGGGACATCGCAGCCCGGTGAGCCTGCCGCATCAAGGTCTACGCCACCCATCAGGGGATCAGCGCCCGAGCACGGGGAAGGATCGGGCAGCGACGATCGCCGGCCAGTGCAGCCGTTGCCCTAGGGCATTCGGAGCCAGAGAGCCGGTGGTTAAGCAGCCCCGAAGAACCAATCGCGGAAGCGGGTCACGCCGACCTTAAACGAGCCGTAGATCGCATCACGTCACGAGCGCGGGCAGCAGCGGCACCTAAGCCCGCACCCCGGCGCCGAGGGGACAAGACGACAAATCGGGCACCCCAACAGAGCCGACGTTAGCCAAGCGCTTGCGTCGGCTCTCTCATGCGCGCTTCGCGAAACCGCTTGAAAGCGAAAGGGCGCCTCAATGACACTCAGGAGGATGTCCGTGGCCGGGCGCCACGCTGGAACAAGCTCTCCGCATCTCCTGGCTCTGCTGGCTGGTGCGTGATCCACCAACCGCATCGTTTCCGATGGTCTGCGAGTAGCCCTGGGAAGAACTTGTGCCCTGAGACCCAGTCGATCCTCCTCGAATTCCACCACCGCTATATGGAGAAGACCCATACGCCCCGCCGCCGCGCGAGCCTGGCATCCCTTCGGGATTACTCTGAGCTTGAGCAACACTGCAGGATAAAATTATAACCACAACGCTGAAAATTTTAGCGTGCATTTCCGCCTCGCGAATCAGTCTTCAACTGATTGAAGCTGCCACTATCTGCTTGTGAAATCCAGCATCATCGCCGCGTGCGCTGTGCGATATTCTCTAAGTCAAAAGCAAGACGAGAGAGATCAGCACATGGCGATCTTCTACGGATCCGACGATCGAAGCGACGTCAAGATCGACGTCTGGAAGATGGACGGCACGAAAGCCTATCTTCGCCACTTCGACAACTTCCTCACCCTCGACTTCATCGCGAAGGAGAGCAAGGTCACCCGCGAGCGCGCCCAGGCCCGCAGCGAGATGGAGATCTGCCAGCGCAAGCTGTTGTTCTGGAAGAAGCACCCGCGCTACGACCACGACGAGGCGGTCAAGGGTGCGTCCAAGCTCAAGGCGATGTGGGAGAAGCGTTGATGGTCACGCAAGAGGCGATCCTCGGGCTCATCGAGACCCGATACGAGGCGGTCAAGCGCGCGATCAAGGCGCTGGCAGGGGAGGGGTTCCAGGATGGTCCGGACGCCGGCTTCCTGGCTGACATCGCGAGGAAGCTCCCGCTCTACGATGACCGCATGACCCCGCCGCAATATCGGCGGGCGCGTCGGGCGCTGGTCGGCTACCTGGACCGGCTGGAAGCCATCGCGAACGGGCGAAAGGGCGAAGCGCCGAAACCGGCACCAGCCCAGCCTGTTGCGGCCGTTCCGCAGGATGTGTGGGGCATCTTCTAGTCGGCGTGCGCGAGCTGGGCGAGCGGCTGCTTGACGCCCAGCTCCGCGAGCTCCTGACGGCTCACCGCTTCCTCGTTGACGATATGCACGACGTTGGCCGCCTCACCGTCCCGGTGGCCGAGGGTGTAGCGGTAGTAGACGCCATCGATCTCGACGATGCGGTCGTAGCTCGGCGGCAGATTCTTGCTGTGAACGAACTCCACGACGGCCGGCAGGCCGGGGAAGTTCACGGTCTCGGTGCAGGCTGCCGCGATCAGGGTTGTTCCGACCACGCCGCCCGCGACGGTGGCGACGTGGGAGAAGCCGCGCGCGATCTTGGTAATCGGCGCCTTGGGCATCTTGAAGGGCAGGACGTTGGCGGGTTTCTCGTCCGCTTCGCCCGGCCAGATGTCGAGACCGAACATCATCACGTCGGCGACGCCGGCCTTGAGATCGACGGTCGATTGATAGAGCGCCGTTCGATTGAAGGTCAGGCCCTTCTCTGCTGCGAACCGCTCGACTTCCGCCACGAGTCGTTCGCGAAGCTCGTAGGCGGTCTGATGGAAATCGCTGTTGCCGATCTCTGACATCGTGTGAAGGTTCCTGTGCGCAGCGTGCTGACCGAGGGGAGCAGGTTGTATCCCTTTTTGACCGCTGGGCGGTCAGCCCGCATCGCTTACCGAGGCGATGAGGCTAAATCAAGAGGTTCGAATTGCCACATTAACTAGCGTTATCTTCCGTCTTAATCGTGTTACATTAAGACGCGACGCGAAGGCGTTCAGCATCCATTCACAGGATGCAACACTTCGGAAGGTGGTTTTTATCCCACGAGGCGCTTATGAGCACTCATTAGGCAGAGGTTGTTTCCGTTACAGTTTGTTTCTGACATGGAGACCTCCCAACGGAAGCCTCGGCCCTCTTAATTGGGCCTTCTGACTTCATAGGACAACGATTCCCTCAAACGGATTTCGTTCCTGTTTTGTTCCACACCACGGCGCCGGCTACAACCAGAAATTCCGCCGCCTCACAGAAGGATTTGCACAGGTATGACCAAGCCACTCTTGACACTAGATAACCTGGTTTCTGCGCCGATCGAGGAGGGCGATGCAGGCTTCATCCTCAAGCCGAACGGCGAATTTAAGATCTTCTCCACAGGGGCGATCAACGCAGAGAACATGACCGCCGCGCAACGAGCGCAGGGCGAGAAGCTGTTGGCCCTGGCCTGCGCTGTAGCGATTCCCGAGGTCATGAATATGCTGATCCAGATGAGCCGCGACCCGGCGATCGTGGGCGACGGCATCGACATCGCCCGGGTGAACTGAGCTTCCTCGCGATGCCACCCGAAACGCCTGGGTGGTCTCGCTATAACTGCGATTGACAGTCAGTCGTGACTGCGCACAGGGAGAACGACGGTGAACAGGTTCAACATCCTGGTGGCGCGCTACGTGCGGCGCGACCGGCAGCGGCGGATGACCGACTGGGTCAAGCGCTGCTTCGGCGATGGCGTCGCCGACAGCCTGGAGGAACGCGGCGCACGGCTCTACGAGGAGGCGTGCGAGCTGGCCCAGGCGTGCGGGCTCAAGGAAGAGGTCGCCGCCCGGATCTCCAAGCGCGTGTGGGCCAACCCACCGGGCGAGATCGCCCAGGAGATCGGCGGCGTCTCGACCACGCTCCTCGTGCTCGCCGAGAACCGGAACCTGTCTGCCGACGTGTGCGAGCAGATGGAGATGGAGCGGGTCGAGAGCCTGCCTGCCGACCACTTCCGCAAGCGCCACGCGGCCAAGACTGCGGCCGGCATGACCATCGTCACCGCGAAGGCTGCCTGAACGTCCCTGCCGACACACCGATCGCTCTCGCGCATAGTGAGATCAACAGCGAAACAGCGCGAGAGCGAAACAGCGATGATCGGGAAAGACAACGACGGCAACGACATCGGGATCGATGCGGGCAAGCTGATCGGCAAGCACCTAGCCGTCATCGGCAACACCGGCAGCGGCAAGAGCTACACCGTCCGCAAGGTGCTGGAGGAGACCTGGGGCGCGGCCGGGCACATCGTCTTCGACCCCGAGCGCGAGTTCCACACCCTTCGGCAGGTCTACCCCTACCTGATCGTGGACGGCCCCAACGGCGACATGATGAAGGGCGACCCGGCCGTCCTCGCCCGGTTCCTCCTGGAGAGCGGTCGCTCGGCCATCGTCCAGTTCGATGACGACGAGCACCTTGAGGCGCAGCAGGAGTTCATCGGCTTGTTCCTCGACGCGCTCATGATGATGCCGCGCGAGCTGTGGAAGCCGACGTTCCTCGTGATCGACGAGGCGCACCGCTACGCCCCACAGGACGAGAACGTCGTCTCGCGCCGCCCGATCCACACGCTGATGAGCCAGGGTCGCAAGCGCGGCTTCACCGGCATCCTCTGCACACAGCGCCTCGCCAAGATCTCCAAGAGCGCCGTCGGCGAGTGCAACACCTGGCTGGTCGGCCGAGTGGGTCAGGTGCTCGACCGCAACGCCGCTGCCAACAACCTCGGCTTCCCGCTGCGCTCGCCCGAGGCGCTCGCTCTGCGGACGCTGAACGCCGGCCAGTTCTGGGGCTTCGGCCTGGCGCTCTCGAAGCTGCCAGTGCTGATCTCCATCGGCGCCACCCGCTCCCAGCACCTGACGCTCGGTCAGAGCTGGTCGCCCACGCCCATCGAGGGCCTCGAATTGCCGACGCCGCACCTGGCGATCGGTCTCCCCAACGGTCTGGGTGCGGCCATGCCGTTCATCCTGGTCGTCGCCGTGATCGCCCTGTCGCGTTTCGTTTTCTTCTGAAACGCCGCTTTGCGCTCGCTATAGTCAGTCAGCAGTGACTTTCACGCAGAGAAAAGCACCCCACATGGACATCTTCACCGTTTCCAATCTCGTCGCCGGCATCTCGATTGGCGGTTCGGCCGCGATGATGGCAATCGCCGGGCGCCGCTACAAGAACGCAGCCGAGATCGAGCGGGACGCCAGCAACCGCTTCTACGAGCGCGCCGCTTGTCTGACCGACGAGCGCTACGACCGCGACGTGGCGTTCCTCACCGAGCGCCTCGAGGAGCAGGCCGAGGTCAACGCCTGCTACTACCAGCAGCTCATCGCCAACATCGACGCCATGCAGGTCGGCACCGACCGGATCCGCGCGCTGAACACGGACGTCGCCATCTACGACGAGCAGTTCGAGGAGCTCGACCTCGTCCTGCGCGCCTTCTACCCGGACCTGCCCGAGAGCTACGAGCCGGGCGAGGCCGTGCATATCCTCGTCGCCTCGGCTCTGGGCCAGAGCTTCGTGGAGACGTTCCGCGACAGCCCCGAGGACGGTAAGCGCTTCATCGCCGACCTGGTCGAGAAGCTGACCAGCGAGGTCGAGCTCCGCGACGGCGAGATCGCCGACCGGGAGATGAAGCACGAGCACCTGATGGCCGTGCTGCGCCATCGCAACCTGGAGATCGACAACCAGGCTGCCACGATCATGCAGCAGGGCGAGGTCATCTCGGAGCTCCGGGAGGAGAAGCGCCTGGCCGAGGTCGAGCTGACCGCGACGAAGGTTGCGGCGAACGACGACAGCTCGGATGCCGACCGCTACGCCGACGACCTGCGCAAGGCCGACGAGCTGATCCACTTCTTCCAGCTCCACGACATCGAGCTGCCCGAGAGCCTGATCGCGCCGCTCGCCGAGGCCAACTTCCGCATCTCGGTGCGCAAGAACGCCAATCGCGGCGAGGGCGTCGCCATCGCTCGTCTGGCCGCCTGATGGCGCAGGAGCCGACCGAGGATCAGATCATGTTCGCGACGCGGGCATGGATGATCGCGATGCGGCGCCTCTGGGTGCGTCGTCACGGGACGGCACGGGGCGACTGCCCCGTGAAGCCCCTCGACGACTACAGCCCCGAGGATCGTCGGGTGATGAGCCTGGCGATCAAGGCGGCGCTGATCGCGGGCGATCCGAACAACGTCGAGGCTGCGATCAAGCGGCTTGAGGCGTGAGGGGAGGGCGGGGCGCAAGCCTCGCCCTTCGACATTTTGGACATACGCCATGGCGCAGCACAGGCGTCAATGCTGAGAGTCCGATGTCGGCATCGCGCGAGAGATCGTCGGGCAGGGCGTCGAAGCCGGCACTCTCATCTTCTGCGACGACCAGCAGAACGCCCAGGTCAAAGACATTGAGGACGCGGCCGCCGTAGAGATCGTGCTGCCGAACGAGCACGGTGAGGCAGCGCTCAACTTCCCCACGCTGTTCGAGATCGACACGCGGCAGGCCGCCATCGTTCTGATGATCAACCGCTTCAACGGAAAATTTGCACCTCATCGTCTTGGAGCATTTGGCCCTAGCCGGTAACTGCCCCGGGATTGACCGCTGACAATAAGTCCATCACGCTTCATACGATGAAGATGCGAGCGAAAAGTTGTCATTGGCATGGGAGAATCTAAATTTCCACTTACAATGACATCATACAGCACTGATACCTGAACATCACCCGAAGTCGATTTTAGTTTATCTATCGTCTTTTTACTTACAAATAGTCCAGAGAAACTGTTTTTCCTGATCGCCCCTTTATAGCTCAGCTTTCTTACTCTATTATCTATCAATGCGGCCCGAAGCGCTGCTTGCTGAGCCCGTAAACGGCCGATCCGTGCGTCCAGGCGCTCAATCTGATCGAGGATTGCGCGCTCGAGTTGCTCGGCTTTCGTCGGACGGCCTACCATTGTCGCATCACGCTTTTTGCAACAAACTCGATCGCACCATCGATAGCAAAAAGAACTTAATTATCAATGAGAAAGCTCACTTGACAGGTTGTCGCAAAAACTGTATCAGCAACGAGCGGCCCAGGCGGGCCGCTCGTTGCTGCGGAATTTTGAATTCCTAGCCTCTCCTGTAAGGCCCTGCTCCATTACGTCATTTAGCAGTGCGCTGCATAGCGTGCGCACAGACGCGTATGGAGATCGATCATGGGCATTATGAAAATGCCCCTTCGGGGCAGGCGGATTATAGCGTGGGTGTTCCATGTTGACACCGACCCTAACCGGGCAAGCAAAAAGATAAAGGATACCTACGTTCGCTCAGGCGGACAGCCTACGGAAGATCTGAAGAAAGCCTATCGGGCTTACAAGGCTGCGCAGATATCCCGTGAGGTTAAAGCTTGAACCGGCATCAATTACAGTGTCCTCTCCAAGACTTGGAGAGGTCCCGCCGGAATTTAGTTGCGACAACGAACATATAAACCACTGGTTCAGGGTCCATTCCCGCAGTGAACATGATGGTTATGATTGCAGGGTAAAGTATTTCTATCGTGAGGAAGTCCGGCGCGAACTCGCAGGCTTTTGCTGCATTAGCATACGACGAGAGCCTCAAAGTGATTTTGTCGGCGCGTCGTTCATTGCAGACAGATTTTTCGACCAAGATCGCATAACTACGGTTCATCTTCGCTGGCTTGCGGTCAAATCTGGCCTCGAAAGACGGGGCCTAGGATCAATCATGATGGGATCTGTAGTCGAAGCTGCATATAACGTCATAGTCAACGCTGGCGCGCATGCTATAACAGTCCAGCATATGGGACCTGCATCTAACGCTTTGTATAGGAAATTCGGCTTTGTAGAGTATGGTGATAATCGAGAAAACAAACTTTACCTTCCCGCTCAAGCAGTGCTTGATACCATAGGTGAATAGCAAATCTATTAATAAACTAATTTAAGTTTAGATTTATTGATTTGGTTTTATATCAATCTATTATTGGTTGTCAGGAACAGGCGACAGACATCGTGACCGGCGCAAATGAAGTCAAGGTTGACCCGCTCACCCTCGTCTGTGAGCTGGCCACCTCCGTCGCTAGGACCATCATCGAGGACTGGCTCCCGAACGACCTCTGGCATAAGACGCCCGAGATCCAGCACCTAGCAGCGGCGCGCAAGCTCCTGATGATAAATGGGCGTCATGTGCCCATGGTGATCGACGAGGCGTTGGACCGGGCCGAGTATCTTCGGGAAAAGCTGTTGAAGGACTGATCGTGCGTGTCAGCGCCCATCCGATCGTTGTGACCTTCGGGGCCCCGACCTGGAGCACAACGCTCAACGGCTTCGACGTGGGCAAGTTTACTGACCGGGCTGTCGCCTACCTTACGCCTCGACTGTCGGCGCCGCACACGCTCAAGGTCTCGATCGACACCCAACAGCCCGGAGCCGAGGCGCAGATCCGCAAGGCGATCGAGGACGCAGTGCTCAAGGTCCGCGCCGATCCATCTTCTTGACTTCCCCCGTGCCGCATGGCGGGTCAGCAACGGCTGATGTCAGCGGCGCGACGGAGACGGTAGATGAGCTGGATCAAGCGAGCGATGGATAGCGGCGAGCTGACCGGTCAGAGAGCGGACAAAAGCCCCAGGTCCCAGAGGCTCACCATCACCGACACGAGCACGCACGTCCGTTTCCATAGCGGAGACGGCCAGATCATCATGGTCACGAAAGAGACGGCTCGACAGATCCGCGCGGCCGAGAGAGCAGGGATCCCGAGAGCGGCCCTTCGTATCCACGCAGGGCAACTCTCGATCCACGAAGACGAGCTGACAGCGCTGGTGCGCCTAACGCCGCATAGGATGCTCAAGGAGTATGGGACGGAGATCCGTTCTATCCGAGGTCGGTTTCCGGACGAGGCGCCCAGCCCCGAACCTGCACCGCTGGTCGAGGATGCGGTCGAGACGCGAGCCTTCGTCAACATCTGGAAAGTGACGCGCGAGCGCACCGCCCCGGTGGAAGAGGGTCGGATCGAGGAAGTGATGCGTCTCGCCCTCAACGAGCAAGGTGCCTTCGCCCAG
Source organism: Methylobacterium sp. WL103 (assembly GCF_008039885.1). Taxonomy (NCBI): domain Bacteria; kingdom Pseudomonadati; phylum Pseudomonadota; class Alphaproteobacteria; order Hyphomicrobiales; family Methylobacteriaceae; genus Methylobacterium; species Methylobacterium sp. WL103. The sequence continues at coordinate 12,687 of NZ_VRUX01000002.1, read as the reverse complement.
CTCATCCAGCTGTCCGGTCTCGATGCTATGGAAATCGAAGAGGAGGAGCTGACCCTCGTAGCCGTCGGCACGGTCTCGGACCTCTGCGAGCGGCTCAAGGAGCTCACCGGCGGCGACATCTACGGGTTCGGGCAATACGAAGTGCCGCTGCCGCTGCCCGACGAGATCATGGCAGCGCTCCAGGCATGAACCTCACCTTCGCGAACATCCTGCGCCTGCTGCTCGGCAGAGACGCACCCAAGCCGAAATCATCCTCCGACCCCGCCTCGGGATGGTGGGGTTCGGAAGTGACCATCCTGAACGAGGGAACGCAGCCGCCCGAGGCGCCGCCCATCGTCTTCCCCATCGAACACCGCCTAGCGGCGATTGGGTTACAGGTCAGGGACGGCAAAGTGGTCCCGCTGATGAGCATGGACGAGGTCTACCCACGGTCATCCAGCCCGCCCCAGCCAGCTACCCAATCTGAGCAGCCGGCGACGGTCATCGACATGACCAAGCCTCGCCCGACCTACGAGCGGAAGAAGGGCGCGATCCCGATCGAGCTCGCCACCATGCGAGCGCTTCGGGATCATCCAGGGGCGAGGCCTCATGGGGGAGTTCTGTCCCGGCAAGAGAACGGCTGGGCGCGGGTGATCGAGTTCAGGCCCGAACCGCGACCCGAACCGCCACCGCCTGACCGATTGCATCCCCATGTGATCGAACCGCAGAGCGTCACGCCGTCGGCGCCCGAGGCGGTTGCAGAGGTCGAGGCACCGAGCGGCCTACCTAAAGCGCTCACGGCCTTCCTCGAAGCCACGCCTGGCATCACGGAGATCTGGGTCGTCAGCCGGCAGCGGAACGCGCCCGACCTCGACCTACCCGAGATCGTGTCCTTTGCCACGGACAGCGGTGAGGCCTGGCTCAAGCTGGGAGAGCTCGCCGGCTACGACGCAGAGGAGCTGCGCCAGGTCGTCATCGACTGGGAGGGACGGACAGGGCTGGAGATCGTCGATCACATAGGGCTGTGCGCCGTCCTGGAGCACCACACCAAGGACGCCTACACCTTCGAGCTCTACGAGGTCCGGATGCCCATCAGCGATCCGGTGAGGAAGCTCCTGTCGCCGCCGTCCAAATGAGAAGCCCGTGCCCGTCAGCGAGCACCCGATCGCCATCACCTTCAACGCTCCGGACTGGAGCATGACGCTCAACGGCTTCGACGTAGGCGAGCTCACCGACCGGGCCGTCGCCTACCTCATGCCCAGACTGCCGGCGCCGCACACGCTCAAGGTGAGGATCGTCACGCAGCAGCCTATGGCCGAGGAACGGATCCGACAGGCGATCGAGAACGCGGTTCGTGAGGGCAGACGTTCGCTAGGGTCCAGACCTACCTTGACGACGCCGGCGCCATCATCGGCGAGGACCTCGTCAATGCCATCCAAGTCTCTGATAGAAAGGGATATTCCCTAGCCGCGTTCACGATATGGACTGCCAAACGTAAAGACCGTCACACAAAGCCTGCGCCCATCTGCTTGACCGTGCTCCTCCCGATCTTCACTCATGAGGGATCAGCAACGGCTTATCGAGAGAGCGGAGCGCGGCAATGGGTATTTCGGGGCTACCGCCTGATCGTGAAGTTGGGCTTGTTTTCTCAAGCCATCACCTCTCCCGCGGCGAGAGAATGCTGACGGATGAGGTCACTCGGCCTAGGCGCATGTCGGTGGAGAAGACCTTGCGCAGCCTCACCCTCGAGCAGCTCGACGCGGAAGTCCTGCGGCGCGTGTCGCACATGAGCCGAGCCGTGCCGTCGGCGATGCGAATCCGCGAGAGACGTCTGGCCGAGCAAGAGAGGGTGGCCAGGCGCTTCCCGAGCCAGGCCGAGATTGATGCCGCCGTGGAGAGCTTCCTCGAGCAGACCGAGGTCAAGCCGAAGGAGCCCACCCTCGCGGACGTGATCGAGAAGGCCAAGGCGCCGACCTACACCGAGATCTATGCCATCTTCCGCAACCGCGACCCAGATCAGCTCGACGACGACCGCCTTCTCGACTGCCTGATGACGGCACCGAGCCTCGAAGAGGCCATGGGCAAACTTATCACCATCGCCGGCTACGACGAGACCGAGGCGAAGGCCCTTGAGCTCGACCAGTTCGGCGTCGGCGACGTGTGCGGGCTATGCGACCGGCTGAAGGCGCTCACCGGCGACACCTACGAGGTCAGCCCCTACGAGCAGCCGATCGAGCCATGAGCAATCCGCCCGACAAGCTGAGGCGCTGCGTGCGTCACCCAGCGTTCAGGTTCAGCGTGGCTAGTCTGACGTAGGCCAACTTCGGGTGCCGTGATGCCGTTACCTGTCCTCGCCGTCATGATCGGATCGCATATCGTGATCCCGGCGCTGTATGGGCTCTACACCCGCCTTCGCAATCCGCCACCGGAAGCAGGCGGGCCACCCCGAGTGATCTTCAGGGGCGGGGCGCTGCCACACCTCCTAGGCACAGCGACCCCGGCCGACTTCGACGCCTACTACAAGCGCCAGCGAGCCGAACGGGCCGATCGAGCGAAGGGCGCCGGCGAAAAGGAGTGGCTGGCTAACGGCGTGCCCAAGACTTTCGTCAAGAAGGGGGCTCGGCAGGCCGAGCCGCTGCGCCAAGAGCCGGAACCCATGGCCGGGGAGGTCGATGTTCTCGACAGGCCGGCGGCGCTGCCCGTTCCCGTCCCACCCGTTCATGCCGAGGAGGTCGTCGTCGATGCTGAACCAGGGCTCGCTAGATACATCAGCGACCACCCTGGGATCATCGACGTCTGGCATCTGACCCGCATCCGCAAGTCGCCGAAGCTGCACCCAGACCGACTGCCCGAGTGCATTCTATACGCCATGAACGAAGAGCAGGCGCATCGGGAGCTGCTGATCCTCGCCGGCCTCGACGACGAGACCGTAGAGATCATCAGGGACGAGACAGGCGTGGACCTCAGCTACGACCACTTCCCCGACATGGACACCTTCGTCCAGGTCCTCTCCGAGCATGCGGACGGCGACACCTTCACCTGGTGCCAATACGAGGTCCAGACGCCGATCAGGCCCGAGGTGGCAGACTTGCTGGCTGGCAAGCGCCGGCCCCAGTGAAGGTCCCGTAGAAGCCCCACTACGGCCACGCTATGAGAGCGAGCATGAAAAACATGCTCACAGCCCTCATCCTGACCACGGTAGCCGCCCAGGCAGCCCCACCCGAGAAGTGGGCCGAGAACCCCGGCCCGCACACCATCAAGTCCACGCAGCCGAGCTGCCAGAACGTCGCCGTGTTCGACGATCTCCAGATCAAGCTGACCCTCGCCAACACGCCCGGCCGCAAGGCAGAGGCACGCGCGCTCTATGAGAGCCACACCGACCCCAACGATCCCCGCAACGGCGGCAGCCTCTGCATCCCGCTGAAGAAGGGGACCGTGGTGAAGGTCGAGAAGCGCTACGGCCGCTACGAGTGCGTCCGCTTCAAGGGGATGCCCATCGCCAACAAGCCGTGGGAGGACGACTGCTTCTGGGCGATCGGCGTCAGCTCCTACGCCAACATCACCGTTCCGGGCGTGGACATCTACCGGGACTGGGCCTGGTGAGAGCGAGGCCACAGGTCCGTTCAGGCCTCGGCCAGGCCTAGGATCCCGCAGGCCTAGGCCACGTCTCATGTGAGACATCCATGTCCCATCAACGTCACCTGGATGTCCACCCGGATGCCAATGCGAACTATCGACCGATGAGACATTCCGAGGGCCTCATGTCTCACCGATGTCACCTGGATGTCACCTGGATGTCCCACCCAAATCCAATGCGAACTCGTTTTGTGGAAAATGTCTCAACCGATGAGACATCAACCCGAGCGATCGAAAAGAACCCCTCAAAGACCCCAGCGAGAGATCATCCAAGGCGCCCAGATCATGCAGATCGCTAGAGAGCGTCACAGAGAGCGATGAACGCGTGAGAGCGTCAGAGAGACGTCGCTGAGAGTGGATCGCGCTCTGCGAGCAACGTCGTGAAGCTACGAGCACGACCATCACATAGAGACGACACACAGAGAGCGACGCACGCGTGACCCGTGAGAGAGCGTCACCCCTAGAGAGACCCATGTGCGTCCCTAGAGAGCGTCCGGGCGTGTGGTGCGCATAGAGAGGGTGCGTCGGGAAATAGCGTGAGAGAGGCGGAGAGAGAAAACGAGGCGCGGCGCCATCCGATCTCCTCACCCGCACCCCACCAACCAACTTGGGCCACCGCACAGCTCCCTGTTGAGCACCCACGCACAGGCAGATACAACGATTGAGCGATGCACAGAGCGCGACGGACAACGCGCTACCGGATCTCTGACGGGTGCAGCCGCGCTGACGCTGACCCCGGTGCCGTAGGGAATGTCCGTTCCCATCAGATCGGCACCGGGGAAGGTCCGCTTCCCGATCTGACCCGGAAATTAGGAACGGCCGCAGGGCCCGCTGCCAACCGGGTCCACGGCAGCCCATGGGATCCCTGCACGACCGGAACGATCCGCCATGGGGAGCCGCAGTCCCATGCGCGCCCGGTGATCTCCATGGAACCCCATGGGAGGCCTCGTCGCTCCCGGATCTCCATGGAAATCCAAGTCCGCGTTCCTGTTCTTTCTATACCTTCTATACAGAGTAGTAAGAACAGGAACGCGGACCCGGAAGGGACTCGGAAATCCGAGCTCTCCCATGGGACGCTCCGGGTGCGAGAGGATCTCCCCGGCACCCCATGGACGCCGGGCGCCACGCTCCGCGTCCCTACGATCCGTTCCAACCAGCCGCCTCGCACAACTATAAAGCACGCGCGTGCGTATAAATCCTAGTCGAAAAACGTGCCTACGAAGTCCTACATCTTCCATTTTGCGTCCCAATCCGAGTGAGCGCATATTCTCGAAGTCAGCAGCGAGCAACACCGCTCGCAGCACTACACAGAGAGAATTTCAAATGGCTCGCACTGCTTCCACCCGCGCTCGCAAGTCTTTCACTTCCGCCGTCAAGATCGGCGTTTCCATCGGCGAGAGCGACTTCAACCAGCACATGCTCGATGCCAACGCCTTCCACATCGAGAGCGTCCGCGCCGATCGTGAGACAGCGCTGACCGAGGCGTTCGCCGCCATGCCCGAGACCGACGTGCTCCTCGACGAAGTGGTCCAGGAGATCGAGGCCGAGGAGATGCGCGACGAGGTCCATGCGGCCGAGGCCACCGAGGAGCCAGCCGCCACGACCGAGATCTCCTTCCGAGACCTCATGCTGATGCTGGACGAGAACGACGTCGACCTGGCGCAGCGCACCATCAACGCTGCCATCGACGAGCGTGCCGCCTTCGAGAACGCCAAGCACGGAGATGGCGCCAACATCCAGAAGACGCTCAAGAAGGCGCGTGAGAGCATGGGTCTGTCCCGAGGCCCCGCGCGTGTGCTGATCGCTGCTGCGGTCGACACCGCCTTCGTGAACCGCTCGCAGCACGATGGGAGCCGCTACAACGTCTACGCCATCGGGAAAGTGGTCGATCTGCTGCGAGCGCTGGCGAGCGACGCTGGTGAGGTCCAGAACGCCATCAACCGCTGCGTGACCATGAGCCTCTTCAACATGGCGAAGGCGGGTCAGACCTTCTCGCTGGAGACGGCAAAGTCCGCCGCCTCCGACAAGTATCAGTCCGACCTCGCGATCAGGAAGCACCTGGTTCGTCACACCGTCAGCGCTTCGACCGCGCCGACCCAAGCGTCCTCGACGATGCAGGCGCTGGAGACGCTGGGAGTGGTCACGCGCTCCGGAAGCTCCCGCAACCCGACCTTCGCGCTCACGACCAACCCGATCGTGAAGGCGATCGAAGGGAAGCTGTTCAAGGGGCAGGCGCAGGCAGCCTGACACCCGAGAGGGACGGGGAGGGGCGCTTCGGCGCCCCTTCTCTTTGGCCCGATGATCGCCGTGGGCTCCCATGGGAGGGCCGAACCGTCCGGACGCGGAAATTCGGAACGGCTGGGGCGGGCACGCAGGCCAGGTCCTCGGAACGCCATGGAAATTCGGAACGGCTGGGGCGCCAGCGTAGGCCAGATCCATGGGAGGCCATGGGAGTCCACGGCCAGGCCTAGGCCGTCCGCAGGCCTGTAGGCCGCTAGGCCACGGTCCAAGGGACGCCGGCCGCTGGAGCTCCATGGGAGAGCACGGAACCCCATGGGAGGCGGCCCAACCCGGATCCAGCAATATCCAACCCCGTCCCTACCGAGATCCTCCCTACAAGATCCAGCATCTTCCAGTTTGAGCTCCAATAGTGCGAAGCGCATAGTCTCTACGTCAGCAGCGAAACACAGTGTTTCGCAAGACATACAGAGTCACTCACATGCGCAAATTTGTCACTTCGGTCGTTTCGCGTCTCGCTGATCTCATCGAGTTCTCGGACGCGGCGCTCAACGCTCCGAACGAAGTTCAGAAGGCGCACTACGCCAAAATCATCGATCAAGAGGAGAAAATGGAAATGCGTGTCGCTCGTGCGTTGGGGATCGAATATCGCGCCTACGTCGAAGGTCGGGTGGAGCTGCCCTTCGAGGAAGCTGATCGCGAGATCTCGCGCCGACGGGTGGAGCGCAAGCGCATGGCGCAACAGCGCAAGCGCGAGATGCAGGAAGCACGGGAGCTGGGGCAAAGCGCGTTCGCATAACGCAGTCGCGCTGCGCGAGAGGGGAGGGCGCTCTAGGGAGCGCCTTCTCTTTCGTGTAGCGTCGCCCGTGGAGACCCATGGGAGGGGAACCCGTCATAGATCGATTTGCAGCCCCGTGGAGCCCCATGGAGACCCGAGGGGCTGCAAGGTCGGTCCCAGACCTCGGAACGCCGTGGGCGGGCTTCTGACGGGCTTCCATGGACCGGACTCGAGCATGGGCTTCCATGGGACGGGTTCCGTCCGGTCGCGGAAATTAGGAACGGCTGCGCGCGCCTGCGGAGGCGTTCCATGGGAGGGGTAGGGGCTCCTATGGGAGCCCATGGAAAGCCAGTGTGGCTTTCCAGCCGCTCTGTGGCGGCGGAGTTGCCACATGGCTTCCAAGCCACAGTGGCGGGCCAGCCACACTGGCCCCGAAAGCACTGTCAAGCAGAACCCCTGCTTTTCTACAGTTTATCCTTTCCACGCAAGCCCGATTTTCTCCAAACCTTTTCCTCCAAAAAAGTCACGACTGACTGTTGACGTTCAATGCGAACGCCGATATTCTCTAAAAGTCAGCACAGAGAGAGACACGCAAATGACCAGCACCAAGACCCAGAACGTCGCCGAGTATCGCGCCGCTTTCGAGACGAACTACGCTTCGCGCATCGCCTTCGAGACTGCCGAACACAACGACAACCTCGTCGCAAACCTTAACAAGTATGCGAAAAACTACTTTCACGATGCCGTTTTCGACGTGCTCATGACTGCGAAAGTTGACGCCAACTTCATGAACGCGAAAAAGCGCGACGACAGCTTTTTCAACGTCTACAGCGTCGAGAAGGTTCTGAACGTCGCCAAGAGCGCTGCACAAGCTGAGACGCTGAACGCCTACACCCGCCACGTCTTTCTCACCGCGCTCAACCTGACGCGCGCCAGCTCGACCATGACGCACAAAGACGCGCAAGCGTGCATCTGCCTCGACCTAAAAGCGTCGCCCGAGAAAGACGCGCATATCGTGCGCTTCGTCAAAAATATCGCCGCGTCAACTGCTAACTCGCAGTCGTCAAGCTCAATCGCCGCGCTTCGCATGTTCGACGTGCTAGTCGAGACGCGCGACGAAGCGAACAACGTCGCCTACAAAGTCAACATGACAAGCAACGCGACGAAGCGCATCGCGAAGTTTCTCAACGTGACGCTGTAAGCGTCTCAGACGATGCGTGAGAGCGTGCGAGCGCTCTCACGCACTGAGACAGCGCGCGACGCGCGAACGCTCTCAGCGACGCTCTATTGCGATCCCTGCGCACGTCCATGTTTCTGCAATTAAGTCAGCCGTGACTGTTGCGTTCCGATGCGAACGCGTCTAGTCTCTAGAAGTCAGCACAGAGAGAGACGAACCGATGACCCAGCAAGACATTCACGAAATTAACACTGTTGCTTTCGAGCTACACGTCGCGCGCTACTCTATTCGTTCGCGTGTTGCTCGAATGATGCGTGTCCTTTTAGCCGCATGATGCGACGATGAGACAATGTGATCCGCCCGTCACACTGTCTCTTTTCCGCCATGTGGTCGGGTGGACACGATGTCCTAGGGCCACAGTCGCGCCTCGGGTGCTATGCCTCGGGTTGCCGCTGACATCCGGCTCCCTAACCTTGGCGCAAAACTCAAACACCCGGCAGCAATAGCCTTGGCGTGAAACCACCCGGTCGAGAAACTCCCAATCGCCAAGGATTGCACGCCCCGGCTCCCCGATCCCCAACACCCCGTCACCCGCTACCCTTGGGGAGATCGCCCCGCAGGAACGTGTCGTGATCGCGGTCGGACTTCTCGATGAGATCGGCGATGGCACGCAGGATCAGGAGCTCGACGGTCACACCCTTGGCGCGAGCTTCCTCCTCAGCATCCGCCAGCTCCGCTGGCGTCAGCTTCGCGAGGATCTCGCGCGCGACGTTCGAGGGGTAGGCGTCGTTCGCAGGCTCGCTCACAGACCACCCCGTGCGGTGTTCAACGCCTTCTCGTATAGGATGTGGCAGTTGGAGTTGATCCGCATGAAGGTCACTTCATCGCCAGATTTCGAGAGCCAAACGATCGACTTAAAAGGCCCAGACGTATCCTCTTTCATCGGGCGGCCATAGTTCACCCGAAGACTGTCAGGTATCTGACTACAATCGTCCGCGTTTGAAGGCTCAAGCCGAACGCCTGTCAGACGCTCATCCTTCAGCCCGAACTGGAATATCGATGTGAAGGTGTAGGGGCCACCGATGTAATTGCCAGCAGCGAGAACCTTCCAATCGATCCCGTTTTTCCCGAGATCGGTATAGCGCCGAGCCACACCCTTCGACGCGCCAACGACCTCATCCACCGTCATGCCCCAACGGGTGTATTGCCAGTCGGCCTGTGCCGGCATCGTCAGCAGGCAGGCGGCTACAGCCCATATCGTCTTCACGGTCATAGCCCGCCACTCGGCTCTGTTACGAGAATCGGATCGTAACGCACAGTGCAAAAGCTGGGAGGAAGCGCTGTCAAACTGACAATGTTTTTCTTGGAAGCATCATGCCATGTCACGGTGACGACTCCGATCCCTTTATCGGTCTCGATTGGCTCATGATACGATTGATACAAATTCTTTTCGAGGTTTGAGCACCTTGAAGTGTTTTCTAGCTCTAACTCGACAGTGATAAGCCTCTTTGTCTTCCTATCGAAACGAAACACACTCGTGAAAGTGAACCCGTTGCCTGTATAAGGTGCGACAAGGAGTGATTCAAACTCCCTTCCATCGCGCGATCGATCCGTATTTGTTTTCGCAACTCCACCGGACGCTGCGACAACTTCGCCGACGGTCATACCGAAGCGCGTGTATTGCCAGTCGGCTTGCGCTGGCATCGTCAACAAACAGACGGCAACGATCGATATTGCTCGCATGGTCATTCGCGTCTGCCTCTGATCTTCGCGATCCGCGCGGCCCGCTCTTTCCTGAGCTTGATGCGACGGCTGCGCTGCTCGGTCGTCGGCTCGCGCAGCTCCACGATCTCCGCGTCCGAGGGGTAGGTGTCCATGTAGACCTGGAAGCAGGCGGTGAAGAACTCCTTGTTCGACATGCCACGGCGCACGGCTTCCATCTTGAAGCGCTGGCGCAGCAGGGGCTCCACCTTGAAGTTCAGGTCGACCAGGCCGTCGCTGGGGATGTGCAGGTTGAGCGGGGCGTCCGACTGCCTGGGCGTGGCCGGCAGGCGCTTCACGGGCTCCTTGGCAGGCTCAGGGGCCGCGACCGGAGCTGGCTCGGGTGCGTCGGGCTCGGGCGGTGCGATGTTCAGGCGAGCGAGACGGCTCATGCGGCGACCCCGGTCTTCGTGAGCTCGGTCAGCTTGTCGTTGATCTCCTGCATCGCCCCGTCGGCGCGGTCGTTCAAGGTGGGGAACGTGGTCTCGTTGATCGCGCGACCGGAGTTCTGGGCGATGCGGTAGCCGGTCTTGTTCGGGATGTCGGTCTTGGCGACGGCGTAGTTCGCCATCTCGATGTAGGCGCGCGCGTCGCTGGTCTCGATCTGGCTGTCGGCGCTCTGGTTGATGACGAACAGGATCGCCTTGCGCTGGACGCCGTGGGCGAGGAGCTCGTGGGCGAACTTCACCTGGGGCGCGAGGTCGTCGAGGCTGGTGCCGACGGGCAGGACGACCAGGTCGCTCTCCAGGGCGATGTCGCGTCCGGACGTCTCGCTGTCGGGGCGGCCGTCGAACACCATGAGGTCGTATTGGTGCGCCTGGCGCAGGGCGACCTTCACGGAGGAGAACGCCTCGGCGGCGATCTCGGGCGCGACCCCGGTGCTCATCCGCATCGAAGCCCAGTTCACGCTGGTCAGCTGCTTGGTGTTGAAGTCGGCGATCTTCACGCGCCAGCCGCTGATGGCGTAGGAGCGGGCGACGAGCCGGCAGATGGTCGATTTCCCGACGCCTCCCTTCTGCGAGAGGCAGGCTATGGTCTTCATCGGCATGATCGATCTCCTCTTCGCGAAACCGCGTTCGAGCTAGATCGCCCACACCTAGTTTAAGGGGCTGTTAACGCCTAGCCCGTCTCGCGGTCGTTCTTCACGAGGCGGAAGCGCTTCACGGCCCGCTCGGGAATGCGCGAGTAGGCGTAGTCGTGGCAGACGATGCGGCCCTCGAAGCGCCCGAGGTTGCCCCAGTGGCAGTCGCCCAGGAAGTTCGGGATCTTGATGCCCTTGAGGTCGTCGATCCCGTTCAGCGGCTCCGTGCGGGCCATGCGCAGGATCTTCCCGCCCTTGGAGATGCTGTCGCACGGGGCGAGCCAGGCGCGGGCGTCGGGGTAGTCCTCCAGCTGCTGCCACGTCGTCCACTCGCGGACGTTGTGGAACTCGTGGAGCTGGTCGCGCTCGATCTTGTAGACCCACTTGTCCGGCTCGCACGGGCACGAGTAGACGACGCGGCTCTCGCCGCTGCCGAGGAGCTCGCCCAGCATGAAGGCGTTGAACTCCTCCTGGAACGGCTGGACCAGGTCGCTGAACGTCTCGATGCGCCGGCCCATCACGCGCTCCTCACGGGGCGGTAGTGGCTCATGGACGGCGCAGCGAGCTTGTTGGTTGAGATCGAGCCGGCAAGCAGGGCCCTGGCGTCGATGATGAGGCTTTCGGCCTGGGCCAGCACGTCGAAGAACGCGACCTCGTCGCGCAAGGCGAGCATCGTGTCCGTGTCGTTGGCCGGCTCGTAGGGGAAGAACTCCCCGAAATCGAACAGCGCCTGGGCTTCCTCGGCCGAGACGACCAGGTGGCGCCAGGTGTAGCAGTAGCGTGCGGCCGCAACGATCCGCTCGCGCTCGGCGTAGGCCGGGGCGTGCTGGGGCGCGACGTGGGCGGTCATTGCCCTATCCTCGGGGCTATACCACTGGCGCAGACCCACCCGGTAAGCGACCTCCTCGCCGATGGCGGAGATCTTGATCGTCTTGCTGCCGTCGGTCTCGTCCACGTATTCGAGATCCTCGTCGGCCGGCGCCGCGTAGAGGACCATGTGGTCGGCCTTCACCGCCTCGCCCTTGATGCCCGAGATCCAGCCGAGCAGCCGGCTGGCTGGGCCGTCGGAGCGAACCTCGAAGAAGCTCGGGTGCTGGCGCACCGAGGCGTGGTCGATCTGATCGAGCCGGCTGCTCCAGGCGCTCACGACCGGCCCTCCTTGAGGAGCCGGGCGGCCTCGTCCTGCATCGCGCAGGTGTAGGCGAAGGCGAGGCTCTGAGCGGTCAGGGCGGCGTTGAACCAGTAGCGGAACCAGACCATCACGCGGTCCTCGCGGTGCGGGTCATCAGGTCGAGGCGCCACATCGCCTCGCAGACCTCGCGCTGGAGCGCTTCGAGGCTGACGCCGTCGTTGTCGATCCAGACGTCGACCAGGCTCTCGTCGAACCGGTCGAACTCGTAGCGGGAGGGCTGGGCGAAGGGGCTGCGCACGCCGATCACCGCGCCACCCTTCGCCTTGTAGTAGCCGCCCTGGTCGCGACGCACCGATCCGAACGAGAAGCTGCCGGTCTCGCCGGCAACGGTCTGCTCGCACAGGAACGGGATGCCGTGCGGCCCCAGCAGATCCTCCATCCGGTTGCCGATCTGGCCCAGCAGGTCGCGCACGACCCAGGCCCGGCCGGCGATCTCGACGGTCTCCAGCTTGCCGGCCTGAGTGAGGACCTGGTTCCAGGTCAGGCCCATCTGCTCGACGGCGATGCGGCGCAGCGGCAGGCCGTCATCGACCGGGCGCACGTCGTAGAGGTCGCTCAGGATCTTCTGGACCGTGCTCTTCCCCGATCCGGGGTGGCCGCAGAGCGCGATGTAGCGGGTAAGGGTGATGCTCATGGGTGCAAAGTCACTACTGACTGATTATGCTGGACGCAGGAAGCCCTTGCTCGGGCTACGAAAAAGCCAGCGGGGAGGGGTTAGTGTTGATTTCCGCTGAGAGTTGACCCGGCGTTTTCGTTGAGAAGTGACCCAGGTTCAGGGGTTGATGTTTATCATTGGGTGGGTCTGGTCAACTCACGGTGCGGCTCCTTTTCGGCTTTCCGGCTGC
>NZ_VRUX01000029.1:0-19102 GCF_008039885.1 Methylobacterium sp. WL103 | reverse complement strand
GGATGTGCTCGACACAGGCGCGTCGGCGCGCGGGGCTCAGAAGTTTCCCCGGGACGCCTCCTGCAGGATCAGCTTGTCGAGGGTGAGATCGGCGATTGCCTTTCGAAGCCGAGCATTCTCGGTCTCAAGACTCTTCATCCGTCGAACTTGATCCGACTTCAGGCCGCCAAACTCACGCCGCCACCGGTAGTACGTCACCGAACTCACACCGAGCGCGCGGATTGCATCGGCCACGCTCTGGCCCTGTGAAATCAGCACGTCCGCCTGACGTAGCTTCGCGACGATCTCCTCGGGCTTCGGGTGCTTTGCCATCTCGTCCGTCCTCCAGGCTCAAAAGCCATACCAAAGGGCGGACCACTTCAATGGGGGCGGACCACAATCCCTTGCAGTGCAGGGAGGCCTCCGCCAGCCTTGTGGCTGGTTCGGCTCCGCCCCGAAGCGTCGACCCTAGTGAGTCGAGGCATATGTAGAACACGATACAGGCGACCGTCCAGCGATTTCTACACGGTGCTGGAAAGTCGTTTTAGGCGGTGCATGAAAGCCACACCTGATGATGGGGATCCGGCCGTTTCCGCTCGCGGTGCCGCGGAAGCGCGCGCCTCTCCGGCCCGCGCGACGGCGGAGTTTTTCGGGCGTTTGCCGCGATCCAGGGCGCAATCTCGTAGTCGCGAGATCATGCCCTCATCGCGCGACCGAGCACGGCCCAGGGATCGCGATTTCTGCCACGCTCTAGGCGCTGCGCGAACTCCTCGGAGCCGACAATGGTCTCCAGCAAGGCCGTTCGCGAGACTCGCGCGGTGAGATAGGACTGGATCGCGCTGGGCTCGGGCGCCCTCTCGAGAAGCCATAGGTAATAGAGCGTGATCTGCTGGCGTGTGAGCGCGTTGGGCAAGAGCGCCATCCGTTTCCAAGAGGTTAGGCCAGATTGGCCCTTACCAGGCGTGGCGGTGCGGGACATCGCGACCCCAGTGCTGGTTACGACCGTGTTAAAATTCGATCAGCTAGGCTTGCGACCCAGTCAGGGCGAACTCTCGGTAGAAGCGGGTTCTCCCACCTCTTGTGTCGCCGAGAGATCTGGAAAGGCGGTCCCCGTGAAGATCTCTGGCTCGCTCTCGAACAGGACGCTGAACGTTTCTGGGTCATAGAAGCGCATGATCATGAGCAGGAACTCACGCGCTTCAAGCCCATAGGCATTCGCCCAGACACGGATCTGATCCGGCGGAACGCGCCCTCGTCCGGTCTCGACCTGTGAGACGAAGGTGTAGAGCGGAGACCCGATCTCGGCCGAGAAGGTCCTCTGCGAGTGCCCAGCCTTCTCGCGCAAGTGCTTCAGAAGCTTGCCAGCCTCGCGACGGAGCTCCTGCGTCTCAGACGCCGACAGCTTCTGCGCGTTCGTGTACATTGCTTCTCGCTTCGGAAAACACGCGTGTGACGTAGATTATACTCTTTGCTAAAAGCGAGATAATGCCATGTCAAGACACGTCATAGTGCCAAGAGGGAATGTCATGGGTATGGATTATCCAGGCGTTAAGATGTCATCAGAATTATGCCAAGCCTCGCGACCGTTAACGGCCTGCATTACGGCGAAGTGATCGAATATTTCATCGCATCAACTAATTCAGCACGGATCAAATTCTCTCCAGCGGGCACATCTATTTCCATCTTCCGGAAATCAAAGACATTTTTTGACACTAGCCGAGGTTAAAATGCAAATCTCTGAATGGATTTTCTAAATAAATATTATAATCCTGCTGCCATCACATGTTTTGATACGTGTATCGCCTTGCTATTTTTCAAAATTATTCCTGAAATAATGTCGACTACCATCAGGCGTCGTAACAATCCTTGTGTCTAGCCGCAGATTTACGGCGGTGAAGCCATGTCAAGAAGACCGGTAGTACCTACAGTGCCGCTTGGCAGATCGGATCCGGCATTCGGACCGAATCGGTTCTGTCCGTGGTCTTTCGAGCGGCCGGGGCGGTTGGTGCAACGAGCGGTGGTGTCGCGAGCTTCCTCATCGCCGACAACAAGGTCACCTCTGGCCAATGGGCGGTGACGGGAGGAAATCCGTCGGCATCGAGACGTGGTCGATAGACGGTGGCATCTGAGGCAGGTGTTGGTTGCCTCCCTTTAGCTCAATTTTGGCCATTTCGACCGATCGTGGAACGTGCCAGGTGACGAAGCGAGCGTGATGGATAGGCTTATGGTGTCCCTCGCCAGAGACGCCTCATGCCGCACCTGCCCGCCCGCTTCGCCGGGATCGTCCTGTCGGTCGCTCCGCTGTTCGTCCACCGGTCGTGGCGGCACGCTCAGGCCCTGCTGATTGGTGCGATCCTCTGCAGCACGAGATTACCGGTCTTGCCTTGGGTGGTCTGGCGCGCGACCGGTACGAGGGTCGGGTGCTCGGCCGCAACCGCGTTGAGCAAAGCACGGAAATCAAGTCCCCACAGCGGGCGATCCAACGCCTCGGAAGCGACGACGTAAAGGTCGTCGATCCGCGCGAAGTGCATGATCACGTCGCCATCGAAGCGACAAGAGATTAACCAGGGATCGCCTTCATCACTCAGGCCTCGATCACTAGTTATACGCAGGTTCTGCCTGCGTTAGAGCAGCCTCCACGCAGTAGAGCTCGGCAATCCCCTGTTGAGACCGGTCGCCTTGAGTGATCGGAGCCGGACGTAACAACGAGAGACTGGCGCTTATCTAGTCTGAACTCTGCCCCCAACCCGTGCGATGCAAGCCTTGCCCAGCTCTGCTGCCGAGTCTGATCATAAACCCGTTCCGTTCAATGCTCATTAAACGAGTGCCCGAGCGCCTCGAAGAACGGCGAGACGACATAGCTTAGCGCAGTGCGCTCACCCGTGGTGACGATGACCTCGGCCGGCATCCCAGCCACCAGCCGGCCTTGCATCATCTCGGGAATCTGCAGCTTGCTGATCTGAACGATGCCAAGAAAATAGGGCTGGCGCGTGGTCTCATCGATGAGACGGTCGCGCGAGACGGTTTCGAGATTACCCAGGATCGTCGGGATGCGTCGCGAGTGGAAGCTCGGGAACTTGATTTCGGCCGGCATCCCGGCATGCACCGTCTCGAGGTCGTTGGGCGCGAATTGCACATGTACGACGAGCTTGTCGTCGTCGGGCACAATCTCCATCAAGGGCTCACCTGAGCGCACAACCTGGCCGATTGTGTAAACCTTGAGACTTTGCACAACCCCTGAGCGGGGCGCACGCACCTCGAGACGTCGTAGGACGTCTTGAGCAACCGCAAATTTCTCGCGCAGCTCCGCACTTCTCTGACGTGCTTCCAAGAGTTGGCCAGCGATCTCTTCCTGCAGCTTTTGGCGCAGTTGCGTGATCTGCAAGCCCGTCTCGTTGATACCGTTCTCGGCTTTGGCCGTGTCGGCGACCGAGCGGCCGATGATGCCTTCAAGGCGCGTACGCTCCCGCTCCATCGAGAGGAGCCGGTTCATTGGGATCAGGTTTTTCTCGCGCAGCTGGCGTAGGCCAACGAGCTCCTGGTTGATGAAGCCAACCTGCTGCTCAGTGGCTGCCTTTTCGACACCAAGCCCTGAAATTTCGTTCTTCAGTTGGCGCACCCGCGACTCGAGGAGTTCAATCTGTCCGACGAGTGAGCCGCGTCGCTCTTTGAGCTGGGCCGTTTGGTCAGCAATCACACGCGCCACGCCGGGCTCGGTACGACGCGCCAGGATCTCTGGCGGAAGCTCAAGATTATCCTGACTGTCCCGCTCGGCCAGGAGTCGCGCCTCCTGGACTAGGGTGGCGTCGAGCTGGGAGCGGAAGAGGTCGACGCTGGCATTTGCCTGAATGGGATCGAGCCGAAGCACCAGATCGCCCTCGTGCACGGTCTGGCCTTCTTTAACCAGGACTTCGCGCACCATGCCCCCCTCGAAATGCTGCACGACCTTGCGGCTGTTCTCTACCGCGATCGTGCCGGGGCTAACCACCGCTCGGTCGAGCCGGGCAACCGCCGCCCAGGCGCCCATCACGCCGAAGGTCGAGAAAATCAGCGCGTATCCGGCGACCGCGTGGTGCTTCCAAGTCGTCAAGCGGGGCGGTTTGGCCGGGCGCAGATGAGCCCCCGTGGGATCGCCTCCGGCCACGACTGGGTCGTTGCGAGTCAGACCCTGCTGAACCTTAGCTGTGGTGCTCGTGAGACGTGCGCGCAGCGCTGGAAGTTTGATGCTCATCGCTGTCTCGAAATTCCTGTCGCCTGATGCCTTGTCGTCGGCCCGCAGCCTACCCGGCCGCGCGCTGGTCTTGCATACCAAGACGTCCGTTCACGGGTGCGGCACCGGGAGACGGAACGGAGCGTGGGCCCGCCACCTGGCCGAGGATCTGATCGCGCGGCCCGTAGGCCTGAACGGTACCGGCATTCATCACCAGCACCGTGTCGACCGCGGACAGGATGTTGACCTTATGCGTCACGATCAGGATCGTGGTGCCCATCTGCTTCAACTCTTGAACGGCCCGCATCAAGGCTTCCTCGCCCGCCGCGTCGAGACTGGCATTCGGCTCGTCAAGGACGATGAAGCTCGGGTTACCGTACATGGCGCGGGCGAGCGCGATGCGCTGGCGCTGACCGCCCGAGAGCGCGTGGCCGCCGCCACCGATCTGGGTGTTGTAGCCGTCGGCCAGACTCTGGATCAGTTCGTGGCAGCCTGCCTTCTTGGCGACCGCAATCACTGCTTCCTCGTCGATCGTGTCGAAACGAGCGATGTTCTGCGCGACCGTGCCGGCGAACAACTCGACATCCTGGGGCAGGTAGCCGATATGGCGGCCGAGCGCCTGCGGATCCCAATGCGTAATCTCCGAGCCATCAATGCGCAAAGCCCCGCGCGCGATCGGCCAAACGCCTGTGACGGCGCGCGCCAGGCTCGACTTGCCAGCAGCTGATGGGCCAACAACACCTACCACCGTACCAGGCGCGAGCTTGAAGCTGACACCCTGAAGGATCACCTGCGTCTTACCAGGGGCGCCAACGAAAAGGTTCTCGGCCTCGATCTGGCCATTAGGCCGGGGTAGGTTCATGCGCTCAGGCTCGGGTCCAACGAGCTCAATGAGCTTCTGCAGGCGCCCGTAGCTCGCCCGAACCGCATTGAACCCTTTCCAGTTCGCAATGAGCAGCTCGACCGGAGCCAGAGCCCGCCCAATGATAATTGAGGCCGCGATCATCGAACCGGGCGAGATCTCGCGATTGATCGCGAGATAAGCGCCGACGCCCAGAATTAGCGTCTGCAGGAACATGCGGACGAACTTCGTCCCCGCAACAATTAAGCCGGCTCGGTCGCTCGCCAGCGCTTGGAAAGCCAGCACTTCATCGTGGCGCTGGCTCCAGAGGCCACGCAGCGCCCCCAGCATGCCCATCGCCTGCAGCACCTCGGTGTTGCGCAGCGTCGCCTGCGCGTACTGGCCGGCGGCGTTGCTGGCTTGGCTTGCGGCAGCGAGTTCGCGCTTGGTCGCGACCTCATTAAGAAGGGTCAGACCAAAGATGATGAGCCCGCCGACGATCGCCATCCAGCCGAACCAGGGGTGCAGGACAAAGCAGGCGAGCAGGAAGACCGGCGTCCAGGGTGCGTCGCAGAAGGCGAGAAGCCCACTGCCCGTGAGAAACTCACGCACCGTGTCGACGTCGCGCAATGCGATGCCGTGGCCACCTTCAGGATTCCGTAAATTCCCTCGATGGACCGCCGAGAAGATCGGGCTGGCAATCTTCTCGTCAAATAGCATTCCAGCCCGCACAAGAATGCGAGAGCGCAGCATCTCGAGAAGCGCGTAGACCACGAGCGCAAAGGCCGCTATCAGAGTGATACCTACGAGTGTCGTGACGTTGCGGCTCGACAGCACCCGATCATACACCTGGAGCATGTAGAGGGGACTGACGAACATCAGAAGGTTGATGAAGAAGCTGAACACGATCGCTGTCACGAAGACAGGGCGCGTCGACTTGATCCCCTCTTTCAGGACCGAAGACGCACCGCTCGCATCCCTCATGTTCATACCCAATGACCTTGTTCTTTAGCGGTCTGCGGCGGATCTACGTACCCGCAGGCGCTTCTATCTATCACGATCATTCCAGCGATGCAGCCGCAAGAATGAGGATATTCAAACTTGAAGCAGTAGCTGCCGATTCGATCACATAAATTTGTAATCCAGATAGACAAGTGTGATGTCACTAAGATAAGTCTGGTTGTGGGAGAGCTGTCTCCGCGTCGGGGCCTAGGAACATAATTGGGTAGTCGAATGTTCGATACAGATTTTGGAAGCGGACGTTTCCCTGCCTAAGTGGTATGTTCGAATTAAGGACACCTGTTGCGAAGAAGGCACGCGGCCGGCCAGACGAGCCGCCCGAGATCAGCCACGGTCAATCTGCCAGCCAGAGCGGCCCTCGGCGAGGCCCGTTTCCCAAAAATGGACGAGGGGGTTCACGCCGGCGGCATCCACGTCTGGATTAAGCGCGTGATATCCTTGGGTGCTGAAGGACTCGCAGGGGGCGCGGCCTTCGCGCCAACCATGCTCTAAATAATGACGCATCGGATCGATACCCAGGGCCGCGACGTCAGGATACTTCCAAAGATAAAATGCCTCGTTAAGCCGCCGATTTTGGCCAGCTGGGCACGGCGGCGGGCAGATCTATTGCGGAATGAAAACATGCCGCCTCTCCTGACAAAGGCCAATGCCTCGCAACTGTTCGCAACGGGGATGGAAGAGGCAATGAACCGGTGCGATTTTGCCCGTCCGTAGCGGTCAGGCCCGAGCGCAGTGGCATACCGTGGTAACGGGCACAAGGCCAGCAACGCGGTGCAAATCTGTTGGGATAAGCGAACCAATCGCTTGGACAGAACTGAGCGGAGGGCATGTTGCTTTTGCTATTCAAAGGCGCGGCCGAATGGATTGCGGTGCTCTGGCAGCCCAACCTTCCCGGACGAGTGCGTAATGTATGCCCAACAAACCAAGTCAACCTCCGAAGAGGTGCAGGAACTCCGCCGTGAGGGGGGGACGCTATGTCCGTGAACTGCGTGAGGCTGCCGGCCTGTCTCAGCGCCAGCTTGCGGCCCTGATCGGCCTGGACTTCTATACCTTTATCTCGCAGATCGAGACCAGCCGCGGGCGTATCCCCCCGGACAGCTACCGGATCTGGGCGGAGGCTTTACAAGTTGATGTCAAAGACTTGGTCATCAATCTGATGAAATTTTATGATCCGGTTACCTCCAGCGTTTTGGATGCCGACCTCACTGATCTCAATTACCGTCCGCACGCTCTATAGCAATTTCATTGTACGGCATAATGTTGTTCGTCAAATAGCGGACCATGTAGGACGTATATGCCGTGAAGTAGTTTTAAATTTCTGCCTGAAATAGTGAATTTTTCGATAGTTATGAATAATAATCAGAGATGGACAAATTCTAGTGCTATAAGCACTGTCAAAATTGGGGAATGCCTCGGGCCTGGAGTTTTGAGGTGTCTCAATCAAGCTCCTGCGCTACTGTGAACTCATGTTACACACCATCACAGCATCTTGCTCAAAAAGGCCTTCAACGCCCTCGCAGGACATCACCGTCAAAGCGAGGGGCGATCGACGCGTTTCATCCTTTCCGGTGGCGAGCTCTCAACGGTCACGGCGCTGAAGGCGGTCGGCGGGGCTACTTCATCGTCTCTTAAGCGCAAGTCCGCCCCGATTTGATCCGCAAAGCGCGGATCATCGCGAAGAGGCACGGTTGCATTGAGATCCGGCAAGTAAGTGAGCATCAACCGCAAATGCGCGGATCATGTTGGATGCCCAGGCACTGCCCAGGTCTACGGATCGAGCGAACACGCAAGAAGGCGGAACAAATTAGCTGGGAAATCGCCCATGTGATGACCAACATCGCTCTTGCACAGGTTGCCCCAGAGGCTCTGCTGGTATTCTGACGCGCTTACTGGCTCGTCGAGAGCCGCCTGCATTAGCGCCGGTACGTGATCCTGCGCAAAAATCACAGCACCATTCCCTTCGGGTTGAGCTCGCAAGCCCTGGCAGCACTACGCAATGCTAGGCTCAAGGTCCTCTGAGACGTCCCGATCGGTCATTAAAACCCGACAGGCCTTGGCCCAAAACAGGAACGCCGCCTAACACGGTTTCCCTTGAATGGCCCTGCGGGGAACGCAGGCTTTGCTTGACGCGCAGGCTCGATCGACCTAGCCGCGGCGGTAGCTTCTTCAAATCGCACGAGAGACAAAGGGCGACCACATGACCAGCAAGCGCGCGCTGATCACCGGCATCACGGGGCAGGACGGGGCGTATCTGGCGCAGCTTCTGCTGTCGAAGGGCTATGCGGTGCACGGGGTGGTGCGGCGGTCGAGCCATGCCGGGGTGTTCGACCACCGGCTGAAATGGCTCGGGATCGAGAACGACGTGGAGCTTCACGACGGCAACCTGCTCGACCTGTCGAGCCTTGCCCGGATTGTTCAGGCCGTGCAGCCGGACGAGGTCTACAACCTCGCCGCGCAGTCGTTCGTCACCGCCTCGTGGCAGCAGCCGCTGCTCACCGGCCAGATCACGGGCCTGGGCGCCGTCAACCTGCTCGAATGCGTCCGCACCCTGAAGCCGGAGGCACGCTACTACCAGGCCTCGTCGTCCGAGATGTTCGGCCTGATCCAGGAGCAGGTGCAGAGCGAGGCGACGCCGTTCTACCCGCGCTCGCCCTACGGTGTGGCCAAGCTCTACGCGCACTGGATGACGATCAACTACCGCGAGAGCTTCAAGCTGCACGCCTCGAACGGCATCCTGTTCAACCACGAGAGCCCGCTGCGCGGCGTCGAGTTCGTCACCCGCAAGGTCACGGACGGGGTCGCGCGGATCAAGCTCGGGCTCGCCTCCGAGCTGCGGCTCGGCAACATCGACGCCAAACGCGACTGGGGCCATGCCAAGGACTACACCCGGGCGATGTGGATGATGCTGCAGCAGGAGAAGCCCGACGACTTCGTGATCGCCACCGGGCGCACCACCACGGTGCGGGACATGTGCGCGCTCGCGTTCTCTCACGTCGGCCTGCCGATGGAGGACCACCTGATCATTGACGAGAAGCTGTACCGGCCGGCCGAGGTCGAGGTGCTGCTCGGCAACCCGGCCAAGGCGGAAGCCGCGTTCGGCTGGAAGGCCGAGATCTCGCTCGAAGCGATGATCCAGGAGATGGTCGAGGCCGACCTGAAGCGTCACAGCGGCCAAAAGGCCGCCTGATGGCTGCGCCCGTCCGGCGCGTGCTTGTCACGGGCGCGGCTGGCTTCGTTGGCCGATACGCCCTCGCGGCCCTTGCCGCGGCGGGCGTCGAGGCGCTCCTCGGGGTCGGACGCGGAACGAACACTGCCCTCCCAGAGGACGCCGCCTTTCGTACACTCGACCTCGCTGATCAAAAAGGCCTAGCGGCCTGCCTGCGGGACTTCCGACCGAGCCACGTCCTGCATCTAGCTGCCCAAGCCTCCGTTGGGCAGGCCGACGGAGCAGGCCTGGAGACCTGGCGCACCAACGTCGTGGGCCTGCTCAACCTCGCCGAGGCCATGCGCATCGAGGCGCCCACCGCCGCCCTCGTTTTTGCGAGCTCCAGCGAAGTCTACGGGCGCGCCTTCCTCACCGGCCAGCCGGTGGACGAGGACGTTGTCCCTCAGCCAGTTGGGGTCTACGCCCGCACCAAGCGTGTGGGTGAGGAAATGCTCGCCGACGTACTCGCGGGAAGCGATGTTCGCTTCATCGTACTACGGCCCTTCAATCACACCGGTCCAGGCCAGGACGAGCGCTTCGTCGTACCCGCCTTCGCGCATCAGATCGCCCGGATCGAGGCAGGCCGGATGCCGCCGTGTCTCGCAGTCGGAAACCTTGAGGCGTACCGCGAATTTCTGGACGTACGGGACGTGGCGCGGGCCTACGCGCAGGTCATTTGGGCGAGCGATAAGCTCGCGTCTGGCACGGTGCTGAATGTCGCCACGGGCCATTCTCGCACGATCGCGAGCGTGCTGGAGGATCTCACGCGACAGGCGCGCGTGCCGTTTGAGGTTGTGGTTGATCCTGCCCGCATGCGGCCCTCTGGGATCCCGCTGGCCTCCGGCGAAGGCGCTCGGCTTCACGTGGCGACCGGCTGGGCCCCACAAGTGCCCTGGTCCGAGACCCTGGCCGCTGTTCTGGCCGACGCGCGGGCGCGCAACGGCGCCTGAGGGAGCCCCCTTCCCGCTCGCTCACACCAAGCCCAGGTCAGAAGCCGGTTGCGCCGGCCTCCAGCGCTGCGCCGCAACCAGCGCTTCAAGGTGCAAGCGACGCCCGATGCGTGGTGATTCCGACTTTGAGACGCGTCCACCTTCCTACGAACAGCACGGATGGCGTCAGAGGACCAAGCTGGCCCGGTTATGCCCGGCGGCAGACTGGATCAGGACACCGGCGTCGCGGCGATCCAAAGCGCTTGGACGACGGCTTGGCCAACCTGATCGGCCAGGCCAATCCCCTCTTCGGTGTCGGGGAAACCTGCGATGAAGGTCGGCCCCAGGCTTGGATGGCCGAGGACGACGACATGGGTCAGCGCGAGGCTGAGATCGCTACGAACGAGCCGCACCACCTGAAGTGGGCCGATCTGCCCATAAACCGTTTGCTCGGCATAGACCTCGCTGACGGGCTGGAAGGAAGGTTGTGTCATTGGCGCCCTTGGCCCCTCGGCCCATGGGGCGGGGAAAATGCCCGTTTACGCGCTGTGATGAGACCTGTCAGCCACTGACCGCCCCCATTGACTTGCCGCTCTCGGCGTCGCCGACAGCGCAACCCATCGACGTTAGACGCGTCTGCTGCGTCACACCGTCGATCAGCCATGCGCTGTCGCCGAGTTGCCTCCTGAAATCCTCAGACCACCTGCCCGACGTACAGGGCGCAGACGCTCGCCGGCGGGCTCGAACGGCACTCCGACATCTGCGTCGTCACACGAGATCGCTCGACCGAATAGTCCCGAGGCGCTTACCGGTTCCTGCCGATCACTGATCGATGGCACTGGCTCCTCAACCCGGATCAGGCCGTCGAACGCGGACCACAGGGTGCTCCTGCTCGGCTCAAGCGCCTGCCGCCCGATCCACGGATCGGCGCCTTTTCCACCGCGGCGCAACCATGCCTGACCGTTGGAGGAGCTCCTTCGAAGGAGTCGACAAAATGGCCATTGATAATGGCACTTATCGCAGATCATTGTGGATCGTTCACGATTGGGCCGCTACGCTCGGTCCATGGAGCTTGACGCCGACGATCCCGACGCCGAACCGCCGCGCGGGTCGGTCGCCCTACCCGTCCCGTTCGTGGAGGCGCTTCCGCCCGGCCTCGACCTTCTGGTCGCGCGGCTGGAGGATCATGCCCGCGCCGCACGCGGCGCCTTCGCCGACAACACGCTCCGCGCGCTGGCCGCCGACAGCCGGATCTTCTCGGCATGGTGTTCGAGCGTCGAGCGGACGATGCTCCCGGCCAGCCCGGAAACCGTCGTCGCGTTCATCGACGCCCAAACCGAAACGAAGTCCCGCGCCACGGTGGAGCGGTACCGCTCGTCGATCGCCGCGCTCCACCGCGCCGCCGGGCTGCCCAACCCATGCGCCGACGAGATCGTCCGGTTGGCGGTGAAGCGGATGAACCGGGCCAAGGGTCGGCGCCAAAAGCAGGCCGAGCCCCTCAACCGAGGCAGCATCGAGCGCATGCTCATCGTGAAGGCGCCTGATCGGCTGCACCGGCGCGTGATGGAAGGGGCGCGCGAGACACCATTGATTGCGCTCCGCAACGCAACGCTCGTCGCGGTCGCATACGACACGCTGCTGCGCCGCTCCGAACTTGTCTCATTATATATAGGGGATCTGGAGCGCGGCGCGGACGGCTCCGGCACCGTCCTGGTGCGACGCTCCAAGGCCGACCAGGAGGGCGAGGGAGCGATCAAGTACCTCGCGCCCGACACCGTGGCGCATATCGAGGCTTGGCTCGCTGCCGCCCGGCTGGACAGCGGACCCCTGTTCCGGCCTTTGACGAAGGGCGGCAGGGTCGGAGACGCCATGCTCGGCGCCGCCGAGGTCTCGCGCATATTCCGGGATCTCTCCGTTACGGCCGGACTCAAACTCTCCCGCCTCCCCTCGGGCCACTCGACACGGGTCGGGGCAACGCAGGACATGTTCGCGGCGGGCTTCGAGCTACTCGAGGTGATGCAGGCGGGTTCGTGGAAGACGCCAGCGATGCCAGCGCGCTACGGCGAGCGCCTGCGCGCACAGCGCGGCGCGGCGCGTAAGCTCGCGACCTTGCAAAATCGGGCGTGAGATCACGCGTCACATCGCTTGATGTCAGAAAATGCTGACTGTCGAGATGATTGACGCCATGAATACGGTGATATTTGACGCCTCCTCGATCTAGGTAAGTCAGTAATGACTGCTAGATTGATAATTTGTCAATCACACCCACAGACCTGGCAGATAAAAGGGGAACTCGTTCGTAAGATAAGCGTCGCAGCGCGCTCGACGCCGCCGGTCGGGGTTACGGGATGACCGCGCGCATCACGAAAACACGGGCCAGCGTGTTGGCGGCCTTGCCGCGCTCACGAGCGGATTTCACCAGGCGCAGAGAGCACAGGTCGGGCAAAGGCTCGGTCAGCGCCATATTTGCGATACATCAATCACCTATCGCCATCTTGGGACAGGGCAGCGATCCAGCGGATGTCATGCTGGTACGGGGGCGTCTTGAGACTGGTTAGAACCTTGTTCGTTGCCGCTTTCGGTGTCACGAGCCTATCGGCGTGTGTCGGCACCGATCCGCAGGCTCATTTGCGGGCGGGATCCGGCGCATCCCTCGCTTCTACGGCTTCGCTCAAGCCGGAAGCGGTCGAGCCTGCGCAACCCCTCACGGCAATAATGCCAGGCGATCTACTCCTTCAGCCAGGACGCGGCACGGCCGGCATCGATCCACAGGCCATTTTTGCGCGTTCTGGCAATCGGGTCGCGCAC
This sequence comes from Methylobacterium sp. WL103, assembly GCF_008039885.1. Classification (NCBI taxonomy): domain Bacteria; kingdom Pseudomonadati; phylum Pseudomonadota; class Alphaproteobacteria; order Hyphomicrobiales; family Methylobacteriaceae; genus Methylobacterium; species Methylobacterium sp. WL103. Next base: position 6,110 of record NZ_VRUX01000029.1, on the reverse strand, counting down.
GACGCGGCGCTGCCTCAGCGCGTGATGACCCATGCGGCGCCCATCGCAGGAGTACCGGTGTCTGGTGGGATGGCAGCGTCGAGCACCCGCCCCCGCACCTCCCCGTTCCTGGCTGCCCGACTAAGTCCGGCTGATACACAGGAGGGACCACTTCCGGCGGTACAGCCAGCCCTGACGCCACTCGCTGATGTCGAAGCGCGCGCCGAGGTCGAGCAGCGTGCCCAGGCTAGTCGAAATCGCCGCTTTGACGCTCAGGTTCGGCGCGCGAGTAGCATCGTGTGCAGCGGATGCGTCCCGACGGCGGGTCGCAGGCTCACGCAGACCGAATCGTCAGCCAGCAAGACAGCCGACTAAAGCGACGCTCGGACACACTCCGGACATTGGGCTGGATCCTACGCTGCGCCCTTCAAGCTTCCTTTCGACACTTGCTCTATCTGCTGTCGCCGACCAGGTTCAGGTCACGGATCAGATTTTCCTTTAAGATCAGGACCTTATCAACATTGTGTGGCTTCGTCAGCCGGATGTGATCGACGATCCCCTGACCGAGGTGCTGCATGCTGGTGCTCGTCGCCTTCTCGCCCAGACGGTCGAGCTTGAGGCCGAGGCTTTCCTGAGGGTGATCCAGGAGCTGCGGCCACGGGATGGACGTACCTGGCTGGTGCGGCACGAACATGGGTCAGAGCGTGAGGTCCAGACCGGGATCGGGCCGGTGCCGGTGGCGAGGGTCCGCGTCCAGGATCGCGACGGAACGGGAGCATAGGATCGGGTTTGGTTCACCTCGACAATCCTGCCGAAGTGGGCAAGGCGCACCCATAGCCTGGATGAACTGCTGCCGGTGCTGTATCTGCACGCCGAATGGGCTTGAGCCGCGCTGCTTGCATCAACACCTGCATCTTCCAAGGCCTAAAGAGCGGCTTCATCGGAATCAGAGGCTCGAAGGATGAGTAGCGGACCGAAGCAGCTCGGAGACCTGCTCGGCGGACTCGACCCGAGCCTCGCCAAGGCCTTCGAAGGGCTTGGCAAGAGCGTCATGGCCGATGCTGAAAGGCAAAAGGCAGCGTCAGAGCCGGCTCAGAGCGGGGCACAGGAGAGCCAGGAAGGCCCCACACGGCGCGTAGCGCCGATCCAGGCCCGCAACCAGGGCAAAGCGCTCACGCCTGCCAGCAGCCAAGCTAATGAGCATCATGGACCTACCCCGGTCCTCACGCAGCAAATTGACTTGTTCATCGCCACCGGCCGGGCTGCAATGCCCAAGGATGAGCTGGCAACTATGGAGCACCCGGTCTACGCGATCGAAGACGGTGATCAGCGTATTCTATCCTACGAACACAATGGTGTGACGTTGGAAGTGACACCGTCGGTGAAAGGTCGCGCAACCATCCATGACAAGGACATCGTGCTTACGTGCGTGTCTAAAGTCGTCGCTGCCGTGAACCGCGGTGAGGCCGTCTCTCGCACGGTGAGTATCAAGGCACACGACGTTCTTACCTTCACCAACCGCAGCACGTCTGGGCGCGGCTACGAGTTGCTGGAACAGGCTCTGGAACGGCTTGCCGGCACCCGCATCAAAACATCGATCGCCACTGGAAAGCCGGCCAGGCGCCGCACCAAGGGTTTTGGCTTGATCGACGCTTGGGAGACGATCACCCGTGGACCAAACAACCGTTTGGAGGAGTTACGGATCACCTTAAGCGAATTTACCTTCGACGCCGCAATGGCACTGGAGGTGCTGAGCATCGACCAAGACTATTTCAAGCTTCGGAAGGCCACTGAGAAGCGGTTGTACGAACTGGCACGCAAGCATTGCGGGAACCAAGGGCGATGGAAGGTTGGCCTTGAGCTGCTGCAAAAAAAGGTCGGTAGCCGTCAACCCCTGTTCAAATTCCGGGCGGCTGTCCGTGGTATCGGAGAAGAGGGCTCCCTACCGAGTTATCACCTAATCTTCTTGCACGCTGACGACTCCGTCGTGTTCTACGGCCGAGGCGATGCAGGCTTGGCAGCGATGGAGAGCGACTTGGTCAGCCTTCCGAAACCCAAGGCAGAAGGATCTCGCCGCAAGTCCGTTCGCCGACCAGCCAAGAAGGAGATCTAGTTCGTCACTCTACGGATAAATCATCGTAAGATGCTGATATTAAAAGTTTTTTGAAAAATACCATGGGCCTACCAGATTCATTCTTGACATAAAAAGTAGGGTTTTGCAGCGACGCCCACCAGGATTCCATCCGGCGCGGCGCGCCAGGGTGCTGCAAAGATGCAGCTTCGTCACTCTAGCGATGTTTGACTCGGCACCCTGCGGATGAAGGTTCGTCACTCTGCGGATAACGCGCTTCGTCACTCCGCGGATAAATACCCCTTTTTTTCACAGAAAAAACAAGCGCTTACCGAAGCCTAACAACACGCGCGCGTCTTTAACTTATTAACATATTTCTTAACGTTGTGGATGGAGGCTTGATAGTGAGGAAAACACCACCCTGCCTCTCACACGAATTATCTAAAAGAAACAACCCAGCACCGCTTAAACTCCGTCAAAAGATAAGAGGTTCTAGAGTTCGGATTCACAACCGATATCTGACAGTGGAGGCAGGGTAGACAATAGCAAATTAGCTAATGTCCAAGCGATCATATCACGTAGAGATGCAAAATAAGTCTTTGATTAGACCGAACATGCGCTCAGTGGCATTGCAACCGCAAGTCGTGAACTGGCGAGAAAAATGGATCCCAATGCTTGTTTACTTTGAATAATATTAGGGACTGCTCCCCTCGCCTCGATTTGCCACCGCATGGTGTCGCTGTTGTGCCTTTGTTAGTGGGGGACAATGCGGCAGGTGGGCAAACACGCCAATAGCAGCACGCCAGGCTTGCAGTCAGCGGCTTTTCCGTCAATCAACAGGAAGGTGAGCGGACAGCAGCAACGATCGGTAGCCGCATGGATCTTGGTGGTGCGCCTGCTCCGCTTCCTTCGGCAGGCTCAGGATGAGGCAGCCAATGGCTTGGTTCTGCTCCCCCTTTTACCCCTGAAGGAGCAGCGGTGCTCTTTCAGGGCGGTCGGATCGATCAGCACTTGGGAGAGTAGGCCCCCAGCCTAAACGAGCGTCTCAAACATCCTGACTCAAACACCCTTAGCAACCCAGCGTACGAACCTATTGTAAAAGATCTTTTTCGGCCCATAGACCTCGCGCGATACATCGGTCCAGCGGCAACCACTTTTCAGCATGTGGACGATGCCGCTGATGACACACCGATCATCTAAGCATGCCTTACCACGCGGGTCGGTGGGCAATGCGGGGCGATCTTCGCAAACTGCTCATCCGTAAACCAGAAGTGATCCCTAGGCTCCTCCTGCAAAAACCCTGGGCCACACTCATGCGCTCTACCGCCTCAACACACTACTCCCGATACAAGGTCTGCATCCGTAGTGACGATGAATGTGACACAAGCTCCTGCCCGTGCGAGGGCTCGCTGAACGTCATCCTTGGCAGGTCGCTTCCTCCATATCGCCGTGCTAAGCGGTTAGCATGACGCGCTGGCTTGAAATCACCCTTTTCATCTCCATGATTGTACTCGCAATGGTTATCTACTGGTGGTTCACCCGAGAAGCGCCACCGTTTGGTGGATTGGCGCAGTAGTTGCGACTGAGGCCGACTGTAAGGGCCTGTCGCAAACGCGAAGGCGTCTTCATTCACGGATCATTAGCTACACCTGACGTGCATGCCGCCTCCGCTTTGGAGTCGGCCCATGATCCTGTCCGGTATCGCTGCCAAGCTGAAGCAGCGCTCCATGGCCGATTTCAAAGTAAACTTCCGGTCAAGGCCACGGTCGAGGGTATCGCGCTCCGCGCTGGAGCCTGACCATAATGCTGGCGTTAAAGTCGGCGGGCCGGGATGATGCGGTTCGAGCCACTGGAGAATGTCGAACAGTGGCGGCGCTGGTGATCCCATAATTCTGGCGCTTTCGATGCAGATGATAGCATACGAGAATTCGGAGCCGTCATGCCCGCGATTGACCGGAAAATGGTAACTAGACCGCTCCAGAGAAGCCAGATGGAGTCCTACCTCCACGTCCTGCATGCATTGATGCTGCGGGACATGCGCACGCGCTTCGGCGGCTCGCATTGGGGCTACATGATCACCGTGCTCTGGCCGGTCGTGCATATCTTCATGCTCGTGCTCATCTACGTTCTACGCCATGTGCCCGCGCCGATCGGTGACAGCCGTGCGTTGTTCTTCGCGAGCGGCGCAGTGCCGGCACTAGTATTCCAGTACGTCTCGCGCGAGGTCATGAAGGCCGTTATTACCAACCGTCCGTTGACCTACTACCCTCAGGTCAAGCTGTTCGACGTCATCTTCTCCCGTATCCTCGTGGAAATCGTCACCGGGTTCCTTGGGCTGCTCACGGTGTCGGCGATCCTCGCAGCTGCCGGCATTAATCCGATACCAATCGATCCGTTCACATCGATGTGCGGCTATCTCGCTGCCATCCTGCTCGGCCTCAGCTTCGGCACGATCAACGTCAGCATCGTCGCCTTCTTCCCGGCCTGGATGATGGGAAGCATCCTGTTCACCGTCGTGATCTATGTTACCAGCGGTGTGATGTTCCTACCAAACTTTCTTCCAGACCAAATCTATGATGTTCTTAAGTACAACCCCGTCGTCGGGATTATTGAATGGGTCAGGCTTGGATACTACCCTGATCTACCAATAACAGTCGATTATTTCTACATCATTTTATTTTCTCTTTCGCTTTTAACGATTGGGCTATTTCTAGAAAAGCACGTCGTCCGAAAAAGAACTTGACTCTAGTTGGCCTGCTTCCTGAAAAATAGCGCCTCGCCAAGTTTTATGGATTAGGCTGCGAGGAGGAACCGTCGGCGGAAGAGAGCGAGGTTGGCGCGGCCGTACGTGGCGCGCTTCAAGAGCTTAAGATGCCCGATCTGCCCTTCAGCCTGCACGGTGCGGAGCAGGAGGTCATCTTCTGCCAGATGCGTGAGCCTGGGCGGATCGGCCTGTCGAAGTTCACCGACATGAATGCCGCCGGCATCACCATCGCCGGCATCGCCCTCGATCGCCGGCACTACCACTTGCGGCTCGCCTACTCGGGCTTCGAGCATGCCCATGTGGTGCTGAGCGGCGAAAGCTTCGTCGCGCTCGCCGAGAAAATGCAGAACGCCCTTTAGAGCCTGGGTGGCGTGCCCGGCGAGCATCGCACCAACAGCCTCTCGGCCGCCTCCCGCAATCTCGACGCAGACGCAAGCGCCGACCTCACCCGCCGCTACGAGGCGCTCTGCGCCCATTACGTCGTAAGCGCTCGGTGGTGGACCTTGCGGGTCAGGCGGCCTGAGCGGGTCCCTTCAGCAAGGTCCAGTTCCACTGTAGCAGTTCGCCCAGGCGTCAGGCCGGACGAGCGCTTCGTGCTGCCATCCTTCGCCGGCCAGATCGCGCGGATCGAGGCCGGCTTGGTGCCGCCGGTGCTGGAAGTGGGCAACCTCGCCGCCGAGCAAGACTTCCTGCCGGTGGGCGACGTGGTGCGAGCCTATGCCGAGCTGATCGATCGCGGCGTGGACATCGCCGACGGGTCGGTGTTCAACGTCGCCTTGGGGCGGCCGCGTAACATCGCGAGCGTGGTGTCGGACCTGTGGCGGCACGCGCGGGTCGCGTTCGAGGTCCGGGTCGCGCCGGACCGGATGCGCGCGTCCGAAATCCCGGTGGCGACTGGCGACCGGCTGGACGCCCCGGAGCGACTGGGACGATGCGATTGCCGACGTACTCGATCACGTTTGAATGACGTTAGACTGAATGAAACGATGAGCTGGCTGGAATATATGGACAGAGTTTCGCCCCCTCCCATGGCGTCGCTGACGATCCTCCCCGTGATCCTGTGCGGTGGCTCGGGCACGCGGCTTTGGCCGATGTCGCGCGAGAGCATGCCCAAGCAGTTCGCGCGGCTGGTGGACGCGTCGGAGTCGACGTTCCAGGCGACCGCCCGCCGGGTGAGCGACCTCGCGACCTTCGCCCGGCCGGCGGTGATCGCCTCGGCCGAGTCGCGCTTCATCGTGGCCGAGCAGTTGGCGCAGGCGGGCATCGCCGGCGACATCATCCTGGAGCCGGAGGGAC
>NZ_VRUX01000299.1:0-5102 GCF_008039885.1 Methylobacterium sp. WL103 | reverse complement strand
GGCCGGCGCGGTGCTGGCGGTGGTCGCGCTGCGCATCGCCGGCTTCACCGCGACCAGCGCGGCGACCCGAAGCGCGGGCGCGGTGGTGGCGATCTACGCGGTGCCGCTGCTGGCCATCGCGCTGTCGTCGCTCGTGATCTTCCAGGGGCCCGCGGTGCGCGGCCTCAACGCCCGGATCGTATCCGCCCTGCGGGGGCGCTTCCGCGCACCCCGGCTCGCCGCCGGCTGAGCCGTCATGCTGATCGGCTTCACCCTCGGGCGCTACTTTGCCGCCCGCTTCGCGCGCACCGTGCTCGGCGTGTTCATCACCGTCTTCGCGCTCGTCTACACCCTGGATTTCGTCGAGCTGCTGCGCCGCGCCGGCGACGCGGAGGGCGCGTCCACAGGTTTGATGGCCCAGCTCTCGCTCTACCGCACGCCGGCGGTGGCCGAGGGCGTGCTGCCCTTCGCGGTGCTGTTCGGCTCGATGGCGGCCCTGCTCCAGCTCTCGCGCAAGCTCGAGCTCGTGGTGGCGCGCGCCGCCGGGATCTCGGCCTGGCAGTTCCTGCAGCCGGGCTTCTTCGTGGCGCTGGCGCTCGGCGCCTTCACGGTCGGGGTCTACAACCCGGTCTCGGCGATGATGAAGCAGCGCTCCACCGAGATCGAGGCGAAGATCTTCGCCAAGTCGACCAAGGCCTCCTCGGGCAAGGACCTGTGGATCCGCCAGAAGAGCCTCGACGGCGGCGCCATCATCCGCGCCGAGACCGCGATCGAGGGCACGACGACGCTGGCCGGCGTCCAGGTCTTCACCTTCGACGCGGAAGGCCGCTTCGTCTCCCAGATCGTCGCCGCGCGGGCGAGCCTGCACGACGGCTACTGGGAGCTCACGGACACCCGGGTGCTGACGCCGGGCGCCCCGCCGGATTCGTTCGGCACCTACCTCATCGCATCGACCCTCGACCCGAGCCAGGTGCGGCAGCGCTTCACCCCCCCGGAATCCGTGCCATTCTGGCAACTACCCGACACCATCGCACGCACCGAGCGGGCGGGGTTGGATGCCACCCGCTACCGTCTCCAGTATGATGTGCTCTGGGCCAGGCCGATCCTCTTCCTGGCCATGGTCCTGGTGGCGGCAACCGTTTCCTTACGGTTCTTCCGCTTTGGTGGTGTGGGAAAGCTGGTGCTCGGCGGGGTCGCGGCGGGGTTCGCCCTGTACGTCGCCCGCCAAGTGATGGAAGGCCTCGGAGCCTCCGGGATCGTCGCGGCGCCGGTGGCGGCGTGGTTCCCGGCCGTGGTAGGAAGCCTTCTCGGTACGCTCACGCTTCTGTACCAGGAAGACGGCTGACGCCCGCGCCTCGGATGCGGGTATCGGACGTTGGCGCGGGAGGCGGACGTGGACGGAAACGTGGCGGCGGTCGTCACCGGAGTTGGGACAGGCGTTGCGTAAGGTCGCCGACATCGCGAAGGTCCTCGGGCTGCTGGCGCTCCTCTGCGCCGCGGCGCCGATCGGCGGCACCGTGCCCGCCGACGCCCAGGGCCTGCCGGGCGCAGCCAAGCCTTCGGCCGGCAAACCCGTGGCCGGAAAGCCCGGCGACAAGCTCCTCGTCGAGGCCGACGAGCTGATCTACGACAACGACAAGAACACCGTCACCGCCCGCGGCAACGCCGAATTGCATTACGGCCCGCGCACGCTGCAGGCCGACCGCGTCCGCTACGACCGGGCGTCGAGCCGCGTCTTCGCCGAGGGCAACGTTCGTCTGACCGACCAGGACGGCGCGGTCGTCACCGGCGAGAAGATGGAGCTGACCGACGACTTCAAGAGCGGCTTCATCGACAGCCTGCGCATCCAGCAGACGGTGGTGAAGAAGGGCGAGACCATCCGCACGCGGTTCTCGTCCCCGCGCGGCGAGCGCCTCGAAGGCGAACAGACCAGCTTCGACTACGGCACCTACACCGCCTGCGAGCCCTGCCGAGACCACCCGGAGAAGCCGCCGCTGTGGCAGGTGCGCGCCGCCAAGATCATCCACAACAACGAGACGCACACGATCTACTTCGAGGATTCGACGGTCGAGATCGCCGGCATCCCGGTGGCGTACCTGCCGTACTTCGAGTCCGCCGACCCGACGGTGAAGCGCAAGAGCGGCTTCCTCACCCCGCGCTTCATCAACTCGACGGCGCTCGGCACAGGCCTGACGGTGCCGTACTTCTTCAACCTCGCGCCGGACTACGACCTGACCCTGTCGCCGTCCTTCCTGAGCCGCCAGGGCGTGCTCGGGCAGGGCGAGTTCCGCCAGCGCCTCGACAACGGCAGCTACAACCTGCGCGTCTCCGGCATCTTCCAGACGACGCCCTCGGCCTTCCTGCCGGGGCCGCTGGGCGCCGGCGACCGCGACTTCCGCGGCTCGGTCGAATCCAAGGGCCGGTTCTACATCAACGAGAACTGGCGCACCGGCTGGGACCTCGTCGGCGTGACCGACAAGTGGTTCCTCGACAACTACCGGATCCGCAACCAGTCGATCACGACGGACTACTTCCGTGAGGCGGTGTCGACCGCGTACCTGATCGGTCAGGGCGACCGCTCGTACTTCGAGATGCGCGGCTACTACTTCAAGGGCCTGTCGAGTTTCGACTGGCAGAAGGAGCAGCCCCTCGTCCTGCCGGTGATCGACTACGACAAGCGCATCAACGGCCCGGGCGAGCTCGGCGGCGAGGTCCGCTTCCAGGCCAACATCACCAGCCTGACCCGCGAGGCGACGGACTTCCAGGGCCTGCCGCGCACCGGCACCTACCTGTTCAGCCCGAGCGTCAACGGCATCAGCTATCCGCTCTACGAGACCTGCACGACCTTCAACCGCAACACCTGCCTGGTGCGGGGCCTGGCCGGCACGGACACCCGCGCCTCGGCCCAGCTCTCCTGGCGCCGGACCTTCATCGACGACCTCGGCCAGGCGATCACGCCGTTCGCGTACCTGCGCACCGACGCGTTCTTCGTGAACCCGAGCCTGTCGGGCTACCAGAACGCCCTGGTGCCGCAGATCGCCTCGGTCGACGACGGCTTCACCGGCCGCGTGATGCCGGCGGTCGGCATCGACTATCGCTATCCCTTCGTCAGCGACTTCGGGCCGCTCGGCGTCCACACCCTCGAGCCGATCGCCCAGGTCATCGCCCGGCCGTCCGAGAACCGGATCGGCCACCTGCCGAACGAGGACGCGCAGAGCCTCGTCTTCGACGACACCTCGCTGTTCCAGTGGGACAAGTTCTCCGGCTACGACCGGGTCGAGGGCGGCGTGCGCACCAACCTGGGCGCGCAATACTCGGTGGTCACCGCCTCGGGCTGGTACGCGAACGCGATGTTCGGCGAGTCGATCCAGATCGCGGGCGTCAACTCGTTCCGCCGCGGCGACATCGCCAACGTCGGCCTGAACTCAGGCCTGGAAACCGCGGCCTCCGACTTCGTCGGCCGCGTCCAGGTCTCGCCGAACCAGAACATCAGCCTGATCACGCGCGCCCGCTTCGACCAGGCGGACTTCAAGGTGAACCGCTTCGAGACCGGCATCACCGCCCGGTTCGCGCCGTTCCTGCCGCTGTCGCTCTCGGCGTTCTACTCGTACTACGAGGCGCAGCCGCTGCTCGGCTTCAGCCATCGCCGCGAGGGCATCACCGCGACGGCGACCTACAACATCACCCCGAACTGGTTCGTCACCGGCTCGGCGCTCGTCGACCTGACCCACTACCTCGACACCCGAACCCTCTATTCCGAGGCGCTGACGAGCTACATCGCCAACCCCGTCGGCAACCTGCCGACCTACCAGAACCCGGGCCGCTTCTACCTCTCCGGCATGAGCGTCGGCGCCGGCTACCAGGACGAGTGCACCACGGTCTCGCTCAACTACATCGTCTCGCCGATCGCCACGGTGACCGGCGTCTCCGAGCGCAACCAGACCGTGTTGCTGCGCGTCGAGCTCAAGACCCTGGGCGAGGCGGACCTGCGCCAGAACGTCGGCACCGCCACCACGGCGGACGGCATCGCCTCCGCGCATTGACGGCTAAGACGCACGGGCTCGCGGCGATGGGAGGCTCCTGCTAAGGCAGGTCTCCCGCCGCGAAACCCCGCCGACCCCGATGCTCCCCCTCGCCCTGACGCTCGGAGACCCTGCCGGGATCGGACCGGAACTGGCGCTTGCAGCCTGGCTCGCCAGCACGCCCGCCGACCCGCTCCCCGCCTTCTTCCTCGTGGCCGACCCGGCCTTCGTCGAGCGCACCGCGAACTGCCTTGGCCTCGCCGTGCCGGTCGCCGAGATCGACCCCGAGACCGCGACGGAGGTGTTCCCCCGGGCGCTCCCCGTGGTGGCGCTGCCGAGCGGGAACGAGACCTTCGCCGAGCCCGGCGTCCCGGATTCGGTTACGGCCGGCGCGACGATCGAGTCCATCACCGCCGCCGTCGGCTTCGTCCGCACGGGCCGGGCGGCGGCGGTCGTCACCAACCCGATCGCCAAGTTCGTGCTGACCCGGGCGGGGTTCGCCCATCCCGGCCACACCGAGTTCCTGGCGGCGCTCGCGGTCGCCCCCGGCCGGTCGCCGCCGCGCCCGGTGATGATGATCTGGAGCGAGACGCTCGCGGTGGTGCCGGTGACGATCCACGTGCCGCTGCGCGACGTGCCCGGGCTGCTGACGCAGGACCTCGTGGTCGAGACCGCCCGCATCGTCGCCCGAGACCTCGCCGAGCGCTTCGGCCTCGAAGCGCCCCGGCTGGTGCTCGCCGGCCTCAACCCGCATGCGGGTGAATCCGGGACGATCGGCCACGAGGACCGCGACGTGCTGGCGCCGGCGGTGGCGCGGTTGCGCGCCGAGGGCGTCGACATCCGCGGGCCGCTTCCCGCCGACACGCTGTTCCACGAGCGGGCGCGACGGACCTACGACGTGGCGCTGTGCCCGACCCACGACCAGGCGCTGATCCCGGTGAAGACCATCGCCTTCGACGACGGCGTCAACGTCACCCTCGGGCTGCCCTTCGTGCGCACCTCGCCGGACCACGGCACCGCCTTCGACATCGCCGGCAAGGGCCTCGCCCGCCCCGACAGCCTGATCGCCGCGATCCGGCTCGCCGACCGCCTCGCCCGCAC
>NZ_VRUX01000298.1:0-5105 GCF_008039885.1 Methylobacterium sp. WL103 | reverse complement strand
CCGGGCCGGCGAGCGGCCCGCCATCCGGCCGGCCCGGGATCGGCCGGGCGCGCTCATGCCTCGAACGCCTGGAACACGCGCGCGGCCTTGGTCAGGGTCTCGTCGTACTCGGCCGACGGGTCCGAGAGCAGCGTGACGCCGCCGCCGGCCTGGAGCACGGCCGTCGTCGCGTCCATGAACACGGTGCGGATCGCGATCGAAGTGTCGATCGACCCGTCGAACCCGATCCGGCCGATGGCCCCGCAATAGAGCTCGCGCGCGTCGCCCTCGATCTCGGTGATGATGTCCATGGCCCTGAGCTTCGGCGCGCCGGTGATCGAGCCGCCGGGAAACGTCCTCTCGAGCAGGTCGAAGCCGTCGAGGCCGTCGCGCAGGGTGCCCGTGACGACAGAGACGAGATGGTGGATGCCGGCATAGGATTCCAGCCCGCACAGCACCGGCACCCGCACGCTGCCCGGCGCGCAGACCCGGGACAGGTCGTTGCGCAGCAGGTCCACGATCATGGTGTTCTCGGCGCGCTCCTTCGGATCGCCGAGCAGCCGCGCGGCGCGGGCTGCATCCTCGACCGGGTCGTCGCTGCGCGCGAGCGTGCCCTTGATCGGCCGGGTCTCGATCTGGCCGGCCTCGAGCTTGAGGAAGCGCTCGGGCGAACTCGACGCGACGGTCAGCCCGTCGAACTCGAGGTAGGCGCCGAAGGTCGCCGGGTTGGTCTCGCGCAAGGCGCGGTAGAACGCGAACCGGTCGAACCCTTCGGGCAGGGCGGCGGTGAAGCGCTGGGCGATGTTGGCCTGGTAGATGTCGCCGGCGCGGATGTAGTCGCGCACCCGCTCGACCGCCGCCTCGTAGCCCGCGCGCGTGAAGTTCGAGTGCCAGGTCGGCGGCGCAGCGAATGCGGGCGGGGCGGCGGGTTCCGGCGCCGCCCCTGCCAGGCAGTCGGCGAAGGCCGCGAGACGCACCCGCGCCCGCACCTCGCGCCGGGCCGGATCGGTCTCCGGGAACCCGGTGGCTGCCAGGCGACAGGTGCCGGCGCCGTGGTCGACGGTGAGCGCGACGTCGTGGAGGTCGAAGGCGGCGTCGTCCGTCAGCCCGGCCCGGCGGGCGGGCGCGACCACGCGCTCCAGCGCCTGCCCGAGATCGTAGGCGCAGTAGCCGATCGCGCCGCCGGAGAACGTCTCGCCGGATTCCGCTTCGAGCCGATAGGGCGCGAGGCAGGCGCGCAGAGCCGCCATCGGGCCGCCCGGCACCGGCCGCCCGTCGAGCGTGGCGCGGCCGTCGCGAAAACGGAAGCGGGCGAAGGGGTCGGCCGCCAGGATCGAGACCCGGCCGAGGGTGTCGTGCCGCATCGCGCTGTCGAGGAAGGCGAGGCCGGGCCAGCGCCGCAGCCGCATCGCCGCCGCGACGGGGTCGACGAACGGGATCTCCCGGGTCCAGATCTGTTGCGCCGCCATATCCTGCGCTGTCACGTCCGGTTCGAGGGCCATGGGTGTGGAGTGCCGGGTGCCGGCCCGTCGGTTCAAGTGCGAAGGCCTCGCACAGGCGGTTGCCCCTGGGAAGCCGCAGCCGATGCCGCAGGGTTTCGCGACCGATGCGCCGGACGCAATCCCTCCCGGTGGCGGCGCGGGGCTCGCGCGGCCTGCGCGATCCCGCTATAGCGATGACGCATCACGACAATCCGGGTCCGATGACGCGCCGGCCGCGAAGACCAGCCGGCCCCGAAGACCCGGGATCCTCGAGGCGTTCGACCTGGCGGCGTCCACGCCGCACGAAGGCAGCATGACCGCATCCGCACTTCCGTCCGATCCGAAGGTCACGGCCAAGACACTCGGCGCGCCAAAAATCTCGTTCGTCTCGCTCGGCTGCCCGAAGGCGCTGGTCGATTCCGAGCGGATCCTGACGCACCTGCGGGCCGAGGGCTACGAGCTCGCCCGGCGCCATGACGGGGCGGACGTGGTCATCGTCAACACTTGCGGCTTCCTCGATTCGGCGAAAGCCGAGTCGCTCGCCGCGATCGGCGAGGCGATGGCCGAGAACGGCCGGGTCATCGTCACCGGCTGCATGGGTGCGCAACCGGAGGAAATTCGCGAAAAATATCCGAACCTGCTCGCGGTGACGGGGCCGCAGGCCTACGAATCGGTGGTGGCCGCCGTCCACGAGGCGGTGCCGCCGGCCCACGACCCGTTCCTCGACCTGGTGCCGCCGCAGGGCGTCAAGCTGACCCCCCGGCACTACGCCTACCTGAAGATTTCGGAGGGCTGCAACAACCGCTGCACCTTCTGCATCATCCCGTCTCTGCGCGGCGACCTCGTCAGCCGGCCGGCCGGCGACGTGCTGCGCGAGGCGGAGAAGCTGGTGAAGGCCGGCGTGAAGGAGCTGCTCGTCGTCTCGCAGGACACCAGCGCCTACGGCGTCGACATCCGCTACGCCGAGAGCCCGTGGCGGGACCGCACGGTGCGGGCGAAGTTCTACGACCTCGCCAAAGAACTCGGCGAGCTTGGCGCCTGGGTGCGGCTGCACTACGTCTACCCCTACCCGCATGTCGACGAGGTGATCCCGCTGATGGCGGAGGGCAAGGTCCTTCCCTATCTCGACATGCCGCTGCAGCACGCCTCGCCGACCGTGCTCAAGCGCATGCGCCGCCCGGGCAACCAGGAGCGCCAGCTCGAACGCATCCGGCGCTGGCGCGAGACCTGTCCGGATCTCGCGATCCGCTCGACCTTCATCGTCGGCTTCCCCGGCGAGACCGAGGCCGAGTTCTCGGAGCTGCTCGACTGGATCAAGGAAGCCAAGCTCGAGCGCGTCGGCTGCTTCACCTACGAGCCGGTGACGGGTGCCATCGCCAACACGGTAGGCGAGGCGGTGCCGCCTGAATTGCAGTTGGAGCGCAAGCGCCGCTTCATGGAAGCGCAGCAGATTGTCTCGCTGCGCCTGCAGAAGGCGCGCATCGGCAAGCGCCTGCCCGTGATCATCGACACGGTGGGCGCCGACGGCATCAAGGGCCGCTCGAAATACGACGCGCCCGAGATCGACGGCAGCGTCCACGTCACCAGCCGCCGGCCGGTGCGCCAGGGCGACGTCGTCACCGTGAAGATCGAGGCGGCCGACGCCTACGACCTGCGCGGCAGCGTTGTCTAAGATTGGTTTTCGAAAGGGATCATCCCTTTCGTGGGTCCAGGGCGATGTCCTGGGGGTGGTTCGTCGGGCTCCGCCCGACACCCGCCAAAGGGATGATCCCTTTGGTATCCCGCATCCAGGATCAGGCCTTGCGCTCGGCCTGCTTCACCGCGATCCAGGCCGCCTCCATCGCCGCGAGGTCGGCGTCCGACAGGGTTCCACCCTCGGCCTCGATCCGGGCGGCCATGGCGGTGAAGCGGCGCACGAACTTGTCGTTGCCGGCCCGCAGCGCCGCCTCCGGGTCGATTCCGGCGTGCCGGGCGAGGTTGGCCACCGAGAACAGCAGGTCGCCGACCTCCTCGGCCACCGCCTGCGCGTCGCCGCCGGCCAGCGCCTCGGCGACCTCGTCGGCCTCCTCGTGGACCTTGGCGACCACGTCCGCCGCATCCGCCCAATCGAAGCCGTAGCCGGCCGCCCGCCGCGAGATCTTCTCCGCCCGCGTCAGGGCCGGCAGCGTCCCGGCGACGCCGTCGAGGGGACCCTCGGGGGCAGGAGACGGCTTGCCTGCGCTCTTGGCCGCGCCCTTGGCCGCATCCTTGGCCGCATTTTTGGCCGCGCGCTCGGCCGCCTTGATCGCCTGCCACTGCGCCTCGACGGCGCTTGCGGCCCGGCGCGGGCTGCCGACGGGGAGCAGGGCGCCGCCTGGCTGGAACACGTGCGGGTGGCGGCGCACCAGCTTCGCCACGATCGACCGAGCCACGTCGTCGAGATCGAAGGCGCCGGCCTCCTCGGCCATCCGGGCGTGGAACACCACCTGCAGCAGCAGGTCGCCGAGTTCTTCGCGCAGGTCGCCCAAGTCGTTTCGGGCGATCGCGTCGACGACCTCGTAGGCCTCCTCCAGGGCGTAGGGCGCGATGCTCGCCGAGGTCTGGGCGACGTCCCAGGCGCAGCCGCGCTCGGGATCGCGCAGCTCGGCCATCACCCGCCTCAAGGCGTCGAGTGGCGCTTCGACCATGCGTCAGGGCTCCCGAGGGGACGCCCCGTCCGACCCCGACGGGGCAGGGGTAGACCGCCCTGGTCGCGAAATCACCTCCGCTTATCGGCCTGCTGCGATGACCCTTCGCTGCGCCGATCCGCCTACCCGTTTCGTCCGGCTCAGCCGCTCCTATGGGGACAAAAGCGTCATATTCCCTATCTTCCAAGTGGACATTCTGAGGGTGACGGATCGTTCGTCGAAGCGGACGACGCGAAAACCCCCTAGGAAGACTATCAGGAAGGATTCTCAGAGAGTCTGTTCTGAAGGTTATAAGGGGTAGCGAAAAACGCTACCTTGACAGGAGGTTGACCCAGGTTCTCGCATCCGACTCTGCGTGGTTCCGCATTCGACTCTGCGTGGGATCGCATCGAACTCTGCGCGGGATTCCCGCGGCGCCGCATCGGAGTCTGCGCGGGTCCGCATGCGATTCGGCGTGATCCGGCCGGTTTTCCGGTGAGGAACGGGGACAAGTCGCAAGCTCCGGCCCGTATCGAACTCTGCGTGGTCGGCGGCCCGTCGCGGAGGCGCATCGAACTCTGCGCACGAGGCCTCGAGACACCCCCGCGCACCGGATGCCGTGCGGAAAGCCGGAGAGAGGACGGCCGAGGGGAGGGGAAGCGTGGATTGCCGGGATAACCGCCCTGCCCCCGAAGGACTCCGGCCCGGCGGGAGACTCCGGGCCGGTGAATCGTGTCATCACGGCCCGCGCCTCGCAGGACCCTGCCGGGCGCTCGGGCTGCCGCTTGCGGCGGGGCCGGGAGGGATGGTCCGCCCACGGTGCGGTCGCGGAGTTTTCGGACGACACGCATGGGGATCGAGGACAGACTGGCCGGCATCCGCGACGCCGACCTCCGCGCGGAGGTCGAGGCGGCGCGTGGCGGCTTCCTGTTCGCCCAGATCGTCGAGCACATCCTCCACCGGCAGCAGGTCCGCGACGCGGAGGCCTCGGCCCAGGGCG
>NZ_VRUX01000297.1:0-5113 GCF_008039885.1 Methylobacterium sp. WL103 | reverse complement strand
CGCCCAGGAGGCCGGCCGCGGCCGGCGCGGCAACGCCTGGCCTCGGTGCCGGGGAACCTCACCGCCAGCGCGCTGTGGCCGGTGGCGGGCGTCGAGCCGGAGCGGGTCGCCGGCCTCGGCTTCGTCGCCGGGGTCGCGCTGGTCGAGACCCTGGAGGCGGTCTGCGGCCCGGGCTCGGCCGGGACGTTCGGGCTGAAATGGCCGAACGACGTGCTGGCGGGCGGCGCCAAGCTCGCCGGCATTCTGCTCGAGGCGGAGACGCTGCCGGGCGGCAGGCGGGCGGTGGCGATCGGGTTCGGCGTCAATGTCGCAGGCGTTCCCGAGGCGTTTTCGAGTTCCGCCGCCTCGCTCGCGGGATTCGGATACCAAAGTGATGCCGGCATGGTGCTGGCGGATCTGACGAATAAGCTTGCCGCGGCGGCCCGTATCTGGGATCGCGGGCGGGGATTCCCTGAGATTCGCGAGCGATGGCTCGCACGGGCCTCCGGCCTCGGGTCGCGCATCGCGGTCCGCAGCGGCACGGAGACCCTGGTCGGCGATTTCGAAGACATCGACGAGGGGGGGCGGCTCGTGATCCTCGCCCCGGACGGAACGCGGCGAACCGTGACGGCGGGCGAGGTGCATTTTGGGACGGCCGCGACGGCGGCATGAGATGGATTTGGAACTGATGACAACGGGACACGACGAGCTCGTCTTCCTGCCGCTCGGCGGCGTGGGCGAGATCGGGATGAACGCCGCCCTCTACGGCTTCGGGCCGGAGAAGGGCCGCAAGTGGATCATGGTCGATTGCGGGATGGGCTTCGCGAGCGAGGAGGCGATGCCCGGCGTCGACCTCATGTTCCCGGACCTCACCTACATCGAGGAGCGGAAGAAGGACCTGCTGGGGATCTTCATCACCCACGCGCACGAGGACCATATCGGCGCGATCTCCGAGCTGTGGCCGCGCCTGAAGGTGCCGGTTTACGCCACCCGCTTCGCCAAGAGCCTGCTCGAGACCCGGCGCCTGTCGGAGCCGGGCGCGCCGAAGGTGGACCTGCGCGAGATCAAGCCGGGCCGCCGGGTGACGCTCGGACCGTTCGAGATCGACTACGTGCCGGTCTCGCACTCGATCCCCGAGTCGAACGCGGTGGCGATCCGGACGTCCGCCGGCCTCGTGCTGCACACCGGCGACTGGAAGATCGACCCGACGCCGATCCTCGGCGACGTGACCTCGGCCGAGGCGTTCCGCGCCATGGGCGACGAGGGCATCCTGGCGCTCGTCTGCGATTCGACCAACGTCGTCCGCGAGGGCTTCTCGCCGAGCGAGGCCGAGGTCGCCGCGACGCTCGCCAAGCTCATCGCCGTCGCGCCGCAGCGCGTGGCGGTGACGACCTTCGCCTCCAACGTCGCCCGCATCCGCGCCGTGGCCCTGGCGGCCAAGGCCTGCGGCCGCGAGGTGGTCGCGGTCGGCCGCGCCATGGACCGGGTGATCGACGTCGCCCGCGAATGCGGCTTCCTCGACGGCCTGCAGGACTTCCGCCGCGCCGATTCCTGGCGCGACCTGCCGCGCGACAAGGTCGTGGCGCTGCTCACCGGCTCGCAGGGCGAGCCGCGTGCGGCTTTGGCCCGCGTCTCCCGCAAGGATCACCCGGACATCGCGCTCGCCGCGGGCGATCAGGTGATTTTCTCATCGCGCGCCATCCCCGGCAACGAGCGCGAGGTCGGCGCGATCATCAACGACCTGATCGAGCAGGGCGTCGAGGTCATCACCGACCGGACCGAGCTGGTCCACGTCTCAGGCCACCCGCGCCGGGACGAGATGGCCGAGATGTACGCCTGGACCCGGCCGCAGACGGCGATTCCCGTCCACGGCGAGGCCCTGCACCTCGACGAGCACGCGCGCTTTGCCCGCGCCCACGGCGTCGACAACGTGGTCAAGGCCCGCAACGGCACCTTGATCCGCCTGAGCCCCGGCCGGCCGGAGATCATCGACCACGTGAAGTCGGGCCGCCTGTTCAAGGACGGCAACGTCCTGATCGACGGCAAGGACCGCGCGATCCCCGAGCGGCGCAAGCTCGCGCAGGCCGGCCTCGTCTCGGTGGCGATCGCCATCGACGAGAGCGGCGAGGTGCTGGGCGAGCCGGCGGTGGACATCATCGGCCTGCCCAACCGCGGCCGCGGCGGCGCGCCGCTGATCGACACCGTCGTCGATTCGGTCTCGCGCACGCTGTCCGGCCTGTCGAAGGGCAAGCGCCGCGACTCGGAGGCCGTCGAGAAGGCCGTCGACCGCGCCGTGCGCTCGGCCGTCAACGAGGTCTGGGGCAAGAAGCCCGCTTGCCACGTGCAGGTGGTCGAGGTCTGATCGCAATCGTCCCTCCCCCTGAAGCGGGGGAGGGTGGCCTTCGCGTGAGCGAAGGTCGGGAGAGGGGGCCGCCATTCCAGGCACCGTCGCTCCCCTCTCCGGACTTAGCTCGCGGGCCGCCCTCTCCCGCAGAGGGGAGAGGGAAGGGCACGGTGAAGATCGGGAGAAACCAATGATCGGCCGGCTCAACCACGTCGCCATCGCGGTGCGCGACCTCGACGCCGCGTGCAAGGTCTACCGCGAGACGCTGGGCGCGACGCTGACGGCGCCGCTGCCGCAGCCGGAGCACGGCGTCACCGTCGTGTTCGTCGAATTGCCCAACAGCAAGATCGAGCTGATGGCGCCGCTGGGCGCGGATTCGCCGATCGCGAGCTTCGTCGAGCGCAACCCGGGCGGCGGCGTCCACCACGTCTGCTACGAGGTCGACGACATCATTGCGGCCCGCGACCGGCTGAAGGCCGAGGGCGCCCGCGTGCTCGGCACCGGGGAGCCCCGCATCGGCGCGCACGGCAAGCCGGTGCTGTTCCTCCACCCGAAGGACTTCCTCGGGACGCTGACCGAGCTGGAGCAGGTCTGATCCGGGTGAACGCATTCCTCAAGGCCGTGGCGCGCTCGACCCCGCGGACGCTCGGCGTGGTGCTCGTCCTCGTCGCCGCCTTCGTCGCGGTGGCGGTGCTGCAGTTCCGCCTGACGGTGTTCGGGGCGAGCGCCCTCTACTTCGTGGTGTGGTGGACGCTGCTCTTCGCGATCCTGCCGATCCGCAACCAGGCCGAGACCGACCCGGCTCGGGTGGTGCCGGGGCAGGACCCCGGCGCGCCCGCCGCGCCGCGTCTGCGCGAGAAGGCGATCTGGACGACGCTCGCCGCCGGCGCGGCCTTCCTGGTCGCGCTCGCGGCGTTTCCGCTGACGGGGCTCTAGCGCAACGTCCGCCTGCGCGGGCTGGTACTCGGATGGCCGGCGGCGTGCCGTCCATGTTTCGACCGCTGTCGCCCTGATTGGGAGGGTCGTCGGTGGTCTCGCAAAACAAAAAAGCAAGGCCTGAGGCCTTGCTTTTCTAGCAGTCAATCTGGCTCGACCTTTGATTGTCCTACGCATTGACTGCGTGGCGGTCGATTTTCCTCCCGAGACCCGGACCTTTGCGTGCCCTCTAAGGGGCTTCGCAACCATCGCGGGCCGCTTATAGGAACAACATTTCGTCCTGTCACCGGGTCGAAGAGAGAAATCTGCGTTTTTTCGCCGACAGGCCGCATGAATCGGCCTCCCGGCCCGCCGCCGGACGCTCGCGCGGGCGAAACCGGGCTCCGGCCGGCCCGAAAAATCCAAGCCGCTTGTGTTTTCCGGTTGCAGTGTGTTGTGTGCCCCCGGCAACGGGATCGGCGTCCGTGCGCGCCGCCCGCCCCGAGCCGCCCGCCGGAACCGTCAAAAGAAGCCCCATGCGTCTGTCCCGCTACTTCCTGCCGACCTTGCGCGAGACGCCCAAGGAAGCCGAGATCGTCTCGCATCGGTTGATGCTGCGCGCCGGCCTCGTGCGCCAGGAATCGGCCGGCATCTATGCGTGGCTGCCGCTCGGCCTGCGGGTGCTGAACAAGGTCTGCGACGTGATCCGCACCGAGCAGGACCGGGCGGGCGCGATCGAGCTGCTTCTGCCGACGATCCAGTCGGCCGAGCCGTGGCGGGAATCCGGCCGCTACGACGCCTACGGCAAGGAGATGCTGCGCATCAAGGATCGGCACGAGCGCGAGATGCTCTACGGCCCCACCGCCGAGGAGGTCGTGACCGGGATCTTCCGCGCGAGCGTGCGCTCCTACAAGGACCTGCCGAAGAACCTCTATCAGATCTCCTGGAAGTTCCGCGACGAGGTGCGGCCGCGCTTCGGCACCATGCGCTCGCGCGAGTTTCTGATGAAGGACGCCTACTCCTTCGACTTCGACCAGGCCGGCGCGCGCCACGCCTACAACCGGATGTTCGTCGCCTACCTGCGCACCTTCGCAGGGCTGGGCCTGAAGGCGATTCCGATGCGGGCCGACACCGGGCCGATCGGCGGCGACCTCAGCCACGAGTTCATCATCCTGGCCCAGACCGGCGAGAGCGAGGTGTTCTGCGACCGCGCCTACCTCGATTTCGAGATCCCGCCCGCCACCGTGGACTTCGAGGACGTCGCCGCCCTGCAGGGCCTCGTCGACGCCTGGACCTCGCACTACGCCGCCACCGACGAGATGCACGAGGCCGACGCCTTCGCCGAGGTGCCGGAGGAGAACCGCATGTCGGCCCGCGGCATCGAGGTCGGGCACATCTTCTACTTCGGCACGAAGTATTCTGAGCCGATGGGCGCCAAGGTCGCCGGCCCGGACGGGATCGAGCGCCCGGTCCACATGGGCTCCTACGGCATCGGCCCGAGCCGTCTCGTCGCCGCGATCATCGAGGCCTCGCACGACGAGGCCGGCATCGTCTGGCCCGATGCTGTCGCGCCGTTCGACGTGGCTTTGATCAACCTCAAGGTCGGCGACGCCGGCACCGACGCCGCCTGCGCCGAGATCCAGGCGACGCTGGAGGCCGCCGGCCTCAGCGTGCTCTACGACGACCGCGACGAGCGGCCGGGCGCCAAGTTCGCCACCGCCGACCTGATCGGCCTGCCTTGGCAGGTGGTGGTCGGTCCGAAAAGCCTGGCCGAGGGCAAGGTCGAGCTGAAGCGCCGCGCCGGCGGCGAGCGCGAGACCCTGGCGGCGGTGGACCTGATCGCGCGCATCCGGCGTGCCTGAGGCTCCCATGGCG
>NZ_VRUX01000296.1:0-5120 GCF_008039885.1 Methylobacterium sp. WL103 | reverse complement strand
TTGCTCGAAATCCCGGAGGTACGTCCAGCCCCGACCGAGAAAATCCCGGCTGAACTGCCGCTTCGAGCGTACAAGACCCATCGATAAAAGATTCGAGTAGACAATTTTCAGGTTTTTGCCGTACATTCCGCCTCCTTGTCTAAATATAGCAGGCGGAAGGCATCATGGAATCCATCCGCTATAATTGGAGATTCCGAAATGATACATGTTACACCGCTGGATGAAGCGAATCAGCTTACCGTTCAGCATCTCATCCGTCGATATTTATCGCCCGAGGGAAAATCCGTCCGGACCTTCGAACGCGCCTGCGTGACGGTCGAGAAGGTCGGCAACCGGTACGGCGTGCCACGGGATGCGGTCACCTACCTGTTTGAAATCCATCATCCGGAGATGGGATTCGCCCTGACGGCGCGGGCGGTCTTCAGATGCGGTGATCTCATGGTGCCAGCCGCGACGCACACCCGCGTAACCGCTTACGAAAACATGGGCGAGCATAGGAGCGAGCATGCTGTGAAGCTCGCCGCCAACGAATGGCTACGGAGTCTGCCGCTGTAGTCGTGACCGTGAAGCGGTGGGCTGCTCTCGACGCTTCTCGGACCCTCGGAAGGTCCGCTTTCCGGCATCTGAATCGAGGGTGCCCTACGTCCGGGGTAGGTGGGAAGCGGAAGGTCAGCTTTGTGGAGGATCACCGCCACCATGATGGCTGGTATTATCCGAAGGTGGGCTGCCCTCCTTACGGCCCGTCATCGGGATTACCTCGAACCATTCTCCCCTAAGCCATTTGGAGATTGTTCCAAGGCCAACCACAAACATGGGTACGGTCATCATCAAAGCTAAGAGACGGGGTGGGTCGAGGGTCTGGTCTTGCCAGAAAAGCCACGTCCAGATCGCAATACCATCGATATAGACGGCCAGAATAACCCAAATCGCTCCGAAGAAGACATCCTTAAAAGTCGCTGGACGGGGATACCCACTCATTTTCGCCTCAAAAGGATATGACGCTTTCTCTTAAAAGGGGTGATCCCACAAATACTTGGGCGAATACTTCGATTTGAATCCAGAGCATGGGTAACATCCGTCAGATTTCGACCACTAGATCGGCGGCGGAACGACGGCTTCCGGGAGAAAGGTCAAGGTCCGCTCGCCACCTTCTGTAAGAAGTCGGAAGGTCCGCTCTTAGGCGCGCGTGGCGATTGTCCGCACCATCGCCTGCACCATAGACAGCACCTTGGCGCGGTCCTGCGTGTTCCTGATCCCCTGCCACAAGCGCAGCAACTCTGTCGTCTGGTCCAGATCGGCACTGGTCTCGTCGAAAAATGCGGTCGGCGCAATGTCTAACGCCTCGGCAAGACGGCGGAGGGAAGCGTCCCGCACATCCGAGCCGTCTCCAAGGTCCGAGCCGTTCTGCATACCACGCTCCGATTGTGCACAATCGGCTTTAGCGCCTTTCGGATGGTGCCCCAACCTCAAAGCGAGTTGGTGCGACAATTTGCAACCTAACATTTGATATGAAATTTCCCACTACGTAGAGTAGAAAAGCATCTCGATAGGACCTGTGTTTGCAATGCCTAAACCAGCCCAATTCGAGGTGATGCTGGATGCCTGTCTCGCCGCATATGAACTTATCAAAGAGTCCGGCACGCCGGAGGCGGAGGCGCTGATGCGCCTCGTGCTGTTTCAGATTGGGCTGGAACTGGCGCGCGGTCCAGCAACGGGCCGAACGACACATAACGACAACTGAAGCGACTGTCACAGACTGTTGCTTATGTGAGTTTCTTCCAGGGTGAGTATGGTCCGCACAGGTTTAGGAACAGAACGTCCGCTTTAGGGCGAAGGGGCAGGGTCCGCTCCCCACCCTTCTCGGACGTTGACGGTAGGTTCGAGGATGACTGTTCAGCGAGCGAGCTTTGCGCGCAGATCAGCGATTCGTCGGGTTGTCGCGGCGGTCTGATCGCGAATCCGCTTCTGGATTCCCGCACAGCGATCCGCTTCTCGGTTGGCCTGGACGGGCGTCATGGGCTTGATCGGCTGGATGATCCCGGCCTCGGCGGTGGATTCGGCAGTGATGATCTCGTGGTAGCGCATACGGTATTTATGCAGAGCTATCCGCTCATGAGGAAACGTCACTAGCCTTTGGCAGCAAGTACACGCGCCACCGCCAACAATTTTGCCCGATCGCTCGGATTATCTATTTCTGACCATAGCTTGAGAAATTCCACGGTTGGTCCAAGATTGTGCGATGCTGAATCAAAAAACGTTTCAATCGGGCAGTTTAAGACTTGAGACAACTTCGTAAGCAGGTCAGACGGACTGACGCTCGTTTCCACGCGGTTGTCTGAGCTCAGCATCGTAGACTCCCACTACACTCGACATGTCTACTAGAAGTCGAATGACGCATCAAATCTCGTCGATAGTGATCGATTCATACTAATGGAGCTAAACAAATTAGAGTTTTCGTAAGTCAATGTTGCTTATTTTTTACAGATTGGATTTGCCGAGCGATCAGTTTTCCAGTCTCCATAAGCACAATATCTAAAATTTTATTTATCTGATGCTGGCCCTCGGATTCATAAAATTCTCTGGCGGCTATGAGATGATCTACAACCGTACGAAATGGGTCATCAGCCTCAATCGGCGCGCCTACAACATAAGTGCTAACGTCGTCGTGGGTTTCTGTAATGTCGATGAGCATGCCATGGCTACGAACAGCCTTGCCTTTAGCATCATGGTAAGTCTTTCCGCGACTTAACACCCGACGTAATCCTTTACCCGGTACCTCGACTCGATACTCGGATACAATGATTGAGCCGTTTTTCGTTGCCTTGACTGAACGCTCAATCATCTTCTCGTAGTCGTCTCTATGAACGGTCGTCATCGCCTCGTGACCCTTCAAGGGTCGGCCAGCATTTGACCAGTCACCCGTAAGGTACAGCGCACCGCCATGATCGTAGGTGACCGTGTGGTTAACGTGATCCCACTCCCAAGTTCCTATGACGCCCGACGCTTCTAGCAGTAGCTCTAACCGGGAGCCCGAATGCTCTCCGTCGTGTCCGAATCTCGACTCCATATGTGTGGTCTCCCCCGAGACGCCTCCAGCGCTTCAACATCGGGTAGTGATGTGGGATCGCGCGATCAATCCTGAGGATACTGCCGGGCAGGATGGAGTGGAAGGGGTTCGCATTACATCTTCCCGATGCTCGCCAAGCCTCAGAGCCTCCACGCGGTCAGCACGGACTCCGCCCCCGCGGCATCATCTCGAATCCGAAAGGTGATCCTTGCTGATGCACCGCTCCGATGAGAGTCGGCGCATCATGCAGCGGGAGCAAAGCCTTGATACCGAAGGCTCCCCGTTCGCTCCTCATCCGCATTCTTTTGGAGCAAGGCTCGCGCCCAGGCAGGTTGTAGGGTTGCGGGAGGTAGAACGATCCAGCCATCCTCGTCGCCGACCGCCGTGTAATCTCCTATGGCAACGCAAAGCGCCGTGAACGCACATACGAGAGCCGCACGGTCGTCGTGGTTTGTAACGGTGGTCAGGGGTGTCCGAAGACTTCGGCTCGGCAGGAGATAACGCAGCAAACGGTCGATCCCGCCGCTCGATGCGAGGTGGGTGTAGAAGGTATCTGACCGGTCGCCGCGGCGAGCATTCAGGGCCGCTGGGTCATCGATCAGCAGGCCCAAGAACGCACTCGGGAACGCCTCCGCAACGGCCTTGTCATGGATTCGGATGTCCTGCTCGGCCGACGCGAGATCGCAGTGATCGATCACGATCCGAGCGCATGCGTTTGCGTGTTGGTTAAGCAGCTTTCCTACCGGCGCACTCGATTGCCCAGGCTTTCCAATCAGGGGTTGAAGGCGCCGTGTGAGCATTCGCTCGGCGGCACGGTATCGACCAATGATGTCGAGCCCCTGGCGCATTGGTCCGTCGAACGCAGAAGCGGTTAAACGTGTCGCGCCTGCCACGCGGACAATGGTGTCCGTCCGCTCCGGCTCAACGGCTCGGAATCGGGCGAAGGACCACTGAACTTCATCCGAGGACCAATCCAAACGGCAGACCGATCCGGATTTTTTCGTCGGCGAGCATCCAACATCTACGCCGAGAACCGACCCTGCCGTACCGAGCATGCTGACACCTGCGATGACATTGACGGGAATCCGAGGACAATGCTCGCATGAGGTTTCACACGCGCCGCCTACTAAACCAAAAAAGGCGTCGGCGTGCGTGGGTATGCAAGGCAGCGTTAACAGGGTCTCAGCGACCCCACGCGGTCAGCGCAGACTCCGTGTCACCGCATCGTCCCGAATCCGGTGGACGGTCTGACGGCTCAATCCGGTTTCACGGCAGACCGTTGAGACCGACGCGTCCCACGAGATCAGGCGAACGTCACGCAGCTAGAATGCGATGCACCGACCCTTTGCCGATCCCGACCTTCGCGGCGATGGCCGCCATGCTCAGCCCTTCGGCCGCCAGTGCCTTGACCTCTGACGCCTTCGCCCGCGCTGTAGGCTTCCGCCCTTTGTACGCGCCCTCAGCCTTGGCCTTCGCAATGCCTTCGCGTTGGCGCTCCAACATCATCTCGCGTTCGAACTGCGCAACACCCCCAAGGACGTTGAGCATCAGCTTACCCGTGGGCGTGCCGGTATCCACGCCAAGGTTGACGATACGCAGGGCCACGCCCTTGGTTTCAAGCCTGCTGATGATGTTGCCGAGGTGGGTAACGGACCGAGCGAGCCGATCGAGCTTAGTGACCGCGATGGTGTCTCCCTCGCGGGCGAAGTCGAGCACGGCGTCCAAAGCCTTGCGCGGCCCGACTGACGACGCCTGCTCTCGGAACAGTTTCTCGCATCCGAGAGCCGTGAGATCGCGGACCTGCGCTTCGAGCCCGGCTTCCTGCTCCAACGTCGAGGTTCGGGCGTAACCGATGAGCATGGAGGCGGTCCGACGTTCCAGTAGGTTCTAAAACGTTAGAACATTTGCCGTTCCGAAATGCAATACCTGTCGTGTGGAACAGCTACGGATGGGTGTTGGAACGTTCCACACGAGCAAGCTCTATCGGACCGCTCGATTGGCGGTGCCTCGGTCAGACCGGTCATCTGACTTGTCCGGTCGCCGCCGGGGTTGC
>NZ_VRUX01000295.1:0-5127 GCF_008039885.1 Methylobacterium sp. WL103 | reverse complement strand
GGCCCGAGATCCGGCGGGCGACGAGGTGCGGGTCGGCCGACAGGCCGCGCTCGGCGCACCACGCCTCGAGCACCGCGGTAGCGCTATGGCCGGACAGGATGCGGGCCTGGAGGGCCGCGACCAGCCCCGCCGTCGCCTCGGCGGGCGGGACCGGTTCGGCCGAGACGGGACGCATCGAACCGAACATCGCCATCGCAAGCAGGAGGAACACCCGGACCGGCGGACGCGGGCTCGCGCAACGCCATAGGCATCGGCGGCCGAACCGTCCATGCGCCGCGTGCACGCTCCTGTCGCGGTCCACCGCGCCGTCACGCATCAGCGCGCCGCCTCGGCCAGGCCGATCAGCGTCGCGACGCGGCGGAGCGCCAGCCCGTAACCCTCGGTGCCGAGCCCGGCGATGACGCCGTCGGCGCGCAGCGAGACGTAGGAATGGTGCCGGAAGGTTTCGCGCTTGTGGACGTTCGAGATGTGCACCTCGATCACCGGCCCGTCGAAGGCGTTGAGCGCGTCGAGCAACGCCACCGAGGTGTGAGTGAAGGCGGCCGGGTTGATGACGATGCCGGCGGCCTCGTCCCGCGCCGCGTGGATCCAATCGATCAGCTCGCCCTCGTGGTTCGATTGGTGGAACTGCAGCCCGAGCCCGAGCTCGTCGGCGAGCGCCCGGCAGGCGGCCTCGATGTCGGCCAGGGTCTCATGGCCGTAGATCTCCGGCTGGCGCCGGCCGAGGAGGTTCAGGTTCGGACCGTTCAGCACGGTGACGAGACGGCTCATGACATCCTCCATCGTACGCGGCTCGCGGTCGCTCGCGCTCGACTCGCGGACCGCGGCGCGGACCATCAACCCATGAACCGGTGCGACCGCCGCATCAAGCGGGCCGCGCCGGTGCGGACAGAGCGGCGGCGCTGTCTCCGCCCCGGGCTTTGCGCGCGGGCGCGGCGGTCTACATCCGTCGGCAGCGCGCGGAGACGCGGCCGACCCACGGAGGGACCATGAGCCAGATCGAGACCAGCGCGCCCGTCGTCATCGCCGTGGCGATCACCGGCTCGGTGCCGCGCAAGGCTGACAACCCGGCGCTTCCGGTGACCGTGGCCGAGCAGGTCGAGTCGACGCATCAGGCCTACGAGGCGGGGGCGACGCTGGCGCACATTCACGTGCGCAACGACGACGAGACGCCGTCCTCAGACCCCGATCGCTTCGCCGCCGTTCAGGAGGGCCTGCGCAAGCATTGCCCCGGCCTCGTGGTGCAGTTCTCCACCGGCGGGCGGGGACGCGACCCGGCGAGCCGCGGGCTCTCGCTGCAGCACCGGCCGGACATGGCCTCGCTCTCGACCGGATCGGTCAACTTCCCGACCATCGTCTACGAGAACGCAGCCACCCTGGTCACCGATCTCGCCACGCAAATGAAGCGATACGGCGTGCGGCCCGAGATCGAGATCTTCGACCTGTCGCACCTCCACGGCGCCCGGCGCCTCGTCGAGGCCGGCCTGATCGACGCGCGTCCGCACGTGCAGTTCGTGATGGGCGTTCAGAACGCGATGCCGGCCGATGAGCACCTGCTCGACATCCTGCTCGCCGAGAGCCGGCGCATCCTGCCCGGGGCGACCTGGACCGCCGCCGGCATCGGCCGAAACCAGGCGATCGTGATGGAGTGGGCGCTGGCGCGCGGCGCCGACGCGGTCCGCACCGGCCTCGAGGACAACATCCGGATCACGAAAGATCGGCTCGCCGCGAGCAACGCCGAGCTCGTCGGGCTCGCGGCCGAGGCGGTGCGCCGTCACGGCCGCCGAGTGGCGAACCCGGCCGAGGCGCGCGCCGTCCTTGGGCTCGCGGCCTGACCATGGCGCCCGCTTCCCTGCACCACACCCTCTCCGGCCCGGAGGACGCGCCGGTGGTGGCGTTCTCGAATTCGCTCGGGACCACGCTGGCCATGTGGGACGCGCTGATGCCGCGCCTCTCCGACCGCTACCGCATCCTGCGCTACGACACCCGCGGCCACGGCGGCTCGGCGACCCAGGACGCACCGGCCGAGATCGACGACCTCGCCGGCGACCTTCTCGCATTGCTCGAAACGCTCGGCATCGCCCGCATCCACGCCGTCGGCCTGTCGCTCGGCGGCATGACCATGCAGGCGCTGGCGAGCGCCGCGCCCGACCGCGTGGCGAGCCTAACCCTGATGGCGACCGCCGCCCACATGCCGAGCGAAGCGAGCTGGAACGCCCGCGCCGCGACGGTTCGGAAGGAGGGCACCGGGGCGATCGTCGAGGCGACGCTCGGCCGTTGGTTCACGCCGGGCTTTCCCGAGCGGCATCCGGACGTGGTCGAGCCGATTCGTCACGCGTTCACGGCCTGCGACGCCGTCGGATACGCGGTCTGCTGCGGCGCGATCGGCCGGATGGACCTGCGCCCGAGGCTCCCGGCGATCACCGCCCCGACGCTGGTCGTCGCAGGACGAGACGACCCGGCCACCCCGCCTGCGATGGCCGAAGAGATCTGCCAGGGCATCCGTCAGGCGGAGCTCGTGATCCTGCCACAGGCCGCCCACCTCCTCGCCGTGGAACGGCCGGACGCAGCTGGGGCCTACCTCGCACAGTTCCTGGACAGGCACGGCTGAAGCACGGGCGACGGAGGCGTCGGGTCAACGA
Source organism: Methylobacterium sp. WL103 (assembly GCF_008039885.1). Classification (NCBI taxonomy): domain Bacteria; kingdom Pseudomonadati; phylum Pseudomonadota; class Alphaproteobacteria; order Hyphomicrobiales; family Methylobacteriaceae; genus Methylobacterium; species Methylobacterium sp. WL103. Next base: position 2,485 of record NZ_VRUX01000295.1, on the reverse strand, counting down.
GAGACGGGGAAGGCGCGCACCGCCACACGGGGTTCGCACGTCCGGCCCCGAAAGTGCCGATCCCGCGCCACGGCCAAGCCCAATGCGGCCGCCATGCCGGCAGCGCTTCCACCGATGGGGATCGCCAGGAGTGCGGTCAGCAAGCCGAATTTCGCCAGCAACAGCGTTGACGCACCCGCACCGAACAGCGCCGCCATCACGATCGCAACCATCACGGCCTCATACACAACCACTGATTGAGCGATGAAGGGCGTGGTAGACGATTCGGTTCCTCGGAGAGGCGGGGAAAATTCCACCGCGACCGATCAGGATGAACGCAACCCGCCGGCCGCGCGCACGCGCCGACGGTGATCCGATGCCGGAAAGCCGACGTGCACGAAGAGCCGGAATGGAACAGCCACGCGTGCGGAACCCCAGGCGAGCACGCGGTTCTCGCGAAGCAGCGAGGCACACCCCTGCCGGGTACTCATCGAAGCAAAGTGAATTGGAAGGTGAGAGTGGTGGAGCCTAACGGGATCGAACCGATGACCTCTTCCATGCCATGGAAGCGCTCTCCCAGCTGAGCTAAGGCCCCACTCTCTTCCACCGCGGCTCTGGAGGTCCGCGCTGGTGTCTCGCTGGCCCGGCGATGCCGTCCGGCGAGGGCGGTTCTATAGGCGGGCGTCGGATCGGACTCAACCCCCTTTTTGCCGAAAAATGAACTTGGGTCGTTCGTCGGCGACATTCGGTGCGCGCCTGAGCCTCACTGGACACCGGATCGAGCCGCGCCTCGGATGACGGATCGCGGCGCGCGTGATAACCGACCGCCCCATGTTCCCGCACGACGCCCCGGCGTCGCGACGGCTTTCGGCGCCCCAGCGCCTTCCGGCGATCCCCAGGCCTCGGCCCGGATGCCCTCGCGAAGTTGACCGCCCGTGTCGCACGATTCCGAGCCGACCCCGCTGACCGCCGCGCCCGGCGCGCCCCTGCGTGGGCGGCTTCGCCCGCCCGGCGACAAGTCGATCTCGCACCGGGCGATGATCCTCGGCCTGCTTTCCATCGGCGAGACGCGGGTGGAGGGCCTGCTGGAGGGCGACGACGTGCTGCGCACCGCCGCCAGCGCCCGCGCGCTCGGCGCCTCAATGGAGCGCCTCGGCGAGGGGCGCTGGGTCGTCCGTGGCGTCGGCGTCGGCGGCCTGTCCGATCCGGCCGAGACCCTCGATTTCGGCAATGCCGGCACCGGCTCGCGCCTGATGATGGGCGTGGTCGGCGGCCAGCCGGTCACCGCGACCTTCGACGGCGACGGCTCCCTGCGCAGCCGGCCGATGCGCCGCATCCTCGATCCGCTCCGGCTCATGGGCACACAGGTGCTGGCCGAGGCGGAGGGCGGCCGCGTGCCGCTGACGTTGCGCGGCCCGCGCGAGGCGATCCCGATCAGCTACGAGACGCCGGCGGCCTCGGCGCAGATCAAGTCCGCGGTGCTGCTCGCCGGCCTCAACGCCCCTGGAGCCACCACCGTCATCGAGGCCGCGGCCACCCGCGACCACACCGAGCGGATGCTGCGCCTGTTCGGCGCCGAAGTCTCCGTGGTCCCACACGGGTCCGACGGCCACGGCCGCGCGATCACGCTGACCGGCCAGCCGACGCTGCGCGGCACCGACGTGGTGGTGCCGGCCGACCCGTCCTCGGCTGCCTTCCCGCTGGTGGCCGCGCTGATCGTGCCGGGCTCGGAGGTCACGATCGAGGGCGTGATGATGAACCCGTTGCGCACCGGGCTGATCACGACGCTCATCGAGATGGGCGCCGACATCGAGCGCCTGCGCGAGCGCGAGGAGGGCGGCGAGACCGTCGCCGACCTGCGCGTCCGCGCAAGCCGTCTCAAGGGCGTCGACGTGCCGGCCGAGCGGGCGCCGGCGATGATCGACGAGTACCCAGTGCTCGCGGTCGCCGCGGCGTTCGCCGAGGGCACAACGCGGATGCACGGACTGCATGAGTTGCGGGTAAAGGAATCGGACAGGCTCGCCGCGGTGGCCGCCGGCCTCAAGGCCAACGGCGTCGCCCACCTGATCCAGGGCGACGACCTGATCGTCCACGGCGACGGCACCGCGCCAGCGGGCGGCGGTACGGTCGCGACCCATCTCGACCATCGCATCGCCATGGCATTTCTGGTGATGGGGCTGGCCACCGCCAAGCCGGTCACCGTCGACGACGGCGCGATGATCGCCACGAGCTTCCCGAGCTTCCTGCCGACGATGCAGGCGCTCGGCGCCGGGATCGGGGCGTAACCCGGTGCCCGAGAACCCGAATGCCATGGTCATCGCCATCGACGGCCCGGCCGCCTCCGGCAAGGGCACGCTCGCCCAGCGCCTCGCACGGCACTACGGCCTGCCCCACCTCGACACCGGCCTGCTCTATCGCGGCGTCGCGCTGACGCTGCTCGACGCCGGCGCCTCCCTCGACGACGAAGCCGCGGCGGCCCGGGCCGCCGAGAGCCTGATCGCCGACC
>NZ_VRUX01000294.1:0-5151 GCF_008039885.1 Methylobacterium sp. WL103 | reverse complement strand
AGCCGGCCCTGCGCCCGAGCCTCGACGCCGAGCCCGCAAAGGCGGCCCCGGAGCCTGCGGCCCGCGAGGTGGTCGGCCGCTATGCGTCGGGCGGCAACACCTACGTGATGTACGCCGACGGCGCGATCGAAGCCGACACCCCGCAGGGCCGCTTCACCTTCGCCTCCCTCGACGAGCTGAAGGCCTTCGTCGAAGCCGGCGGCGAAGGCGGCAACCGCGGCGCGGCCTGAGGTAGGTCGCGGGCCACCCTCCCCCGCAGAGGAGGGAGGAAAGGGTGGCGACTGCGCCTACGCGATGCGTGAACCCGTAGTTCCGGCCGCAAGAGGGCGTCGAGCGGCTCAGCCCGGCGGGTCGAGACTGGGGTTGCGGACGGGGAGGGGGGCCAGCATCGTCAGGGCGAAGCCGTCCGGGGCGTAGAGGGTCTCGACCTCGGCTTGGACCTGCGTGGTGAGCACCCGCTGCAGCAGGCGCGAGCCGAAACCCTGGCGGCGGGGCGGCTCCACCGGCGGGCCGCCGCTTTCGCGCCAGGCGAAATGAAGCATCCCGGCGGAGCCGCCCGACAGGATGGTCCAGGCGACCGAGATCCGCCCGCGGCGGTTGGAAAGTGCGCCGTACTTCGCCGCGTTGGTGGTGAGCTCGTGGATCGCCATGCCGATCGGCACCGCGATCTCAGAGGGCAGCGCCGTGTCCGGCCCGTCCAGCGTGATGCGGCCGTCCAAGGCGCCGTCCCCCTCGCCGGCCTCGCCCTCCCGCGTCTGCGCCTCCGCGTAGGGGCGCAGCTCGCTGAGCAGCAGCGTGCGCAGGTCCGCGGTCTGCCAGGTCGCCTCGGTAAGTACCGAATGGGTGTGGGCGAGTGACTTGATGCGGCCGACGAAGGCTTCGTAGAAGCTGTCGATGCTCGACGCCGTCCGCGCGGTCGAGCCGACGATCGCCTGCACCGTGGCCAGGGTGTTCTTCACCCGGTGGTGCAGCTCGCGGATCAGCAGCGCCTGGCGCTCCTCGGCGAGTCGCTGGTCGGTGACGTCGGCGACGAGGCCGATCAACCGCCGCGGCAGCCGGTTCGGGGCGTCGCGCTCGAAGCGGCCGGCGAGGTCGATGGTGCGCCACGCGCCGTCGCTGCGGCGGCGGATGCGGCCGGTGGTGTGCAGGATCGCGTCGTCGCGCAGGGCCTGCGAGATCGCCAGCCGCACGCTCGCGCGGTCGTCCGGGTGCAGCGTGTCGCGCAAGAACTCGGACTTGCCGATGGTGCCGTCCTCGGGCGCGTGCCCGAAGATCTCGAACATCCGCTCGTTCTCCCAGATCGCGTGGTCCTCGAGCATGTGCCACTCGAAGATCCCAAGCCTGGCGACCGTGGTCGCGACCCGCAGGCGCTGGTCGCGGGCGACCAGGCCGTCGCGCGCCTCGACCCGCGTGGTCACGTCCTGCACCACGCCGACCATGCCGGTGCGGCGCCCGTCGGCGGCGTGGACCGGGCGGCCGCGCACGGCGAGGACGACCTCGCGCCCATCCGCCTCCCGCGTCAGGCGGGTCTCGAAGCGGTAGGCGCCGTCGCGCGCCATCGCGTCTCGGACCACGGCCTGGAGGCGTTCGGGCTCGCCGGCAGAGAGGCCGGCGCGCAGGATGTCCCAGGTCGCGGAGTCGCCGGGGGGATGGCCGAGGATCTGCGCGGCACGGCGCGACAGCACGAGGCGCCCGGTGGCCTGCTCCCAGCGCCATTCGCCGAGACCCGCGGCGGCGAGGTCCTGGCGGTTCTCCTCGGAGCGCGCCGCCTCGTCGGCGTCGACGGCCTCGACCACGAGAACCGTGCCGCCGGCGCCGGAGCGGCGCACCCGCACCTCCACCGAGCCGCCGCCGGCATGGAGCCAGGGATGGATGCCATCGGCGATCCGGCCGCCGCCGACGAGGTCGGAGGCCGGCTTTCCCGACAGCGCACCAGGGGCGTGGCCGAGCAGGGCGCAGAGTGCGAGGTTGGCCTCAAGGATCTGCGCGCCGTCCTCGGACAGCACGGCGAGCCCGATGGCCGCCGCCTCGAAGGCTGCGTGGCGCGGGTCGGCCGCCGGGCCGTGCAAGCCGCCTACCGGGCCGTGATCGTCCCTGTCGGTCACACCGTCCCCTCGAACGCGCGGTCGCGCCGTCTCGAAAAGCGTCGCCCCGGTGGGCACGCCCGGTGGGCGCCCCGGCTGGGCGGGAGCAAGATGGGGCCGGCGCCCAGCCGGGGCAAGCCGTCGGGCGCCCTCTGCGGCTTCGACAACAGCTTAGTTTGCCCACCGCCCCGACTTTACCTTACGCGATGCGCTCGAATTCCAGGTAGGTCGGGCGGCGCCCGGCCGCGATCGCCTTGGCCTCGTAGCGGGTGCCGGGCCAGCCGGAATAGGGCTGCGTCCAGTCGGCGGCCTTGCGCGCCGTCCAGCGCAAGGCGGGGCAGCGTGCGGTGCGCATCAGGGTCCAGCCGACGTAGTCGTCGATGTCGCTGGCGAAGCGGAACAAGCCGCCGGGACGCAGCACGCGGGCGATCTCGGCGAGCGATTCGTCCGAGACGAACCGGCGCTTGCGCTGGCGTCGCTTGGGCCAGGGATCGGGATAGAGCAGGTAGACCCGCGCGAGGCAGGCATCCGGCAGGGCCGCGAGCAGCGGCGACACGTCCTCGTCGCGGATGCGGACGTTGCGCAAGCCGCGCTCGTCGACGGCGCGCAGCAGCTTCGCGACGCCGTTGACGAAGGGTTCGGCGCCGACGATGCCGATGTCGGGACGGGCTTCGGCCTGAGCCGCCAGGTGCTCGCCTCCGCCGAACCCGATCTCGAGCCAGACCTCGGACGGACCGTCTGCGATGCCGGGAAACAGCGTCGCCGGATCGAGGCGGCCCTCGGCGGGCGGCGCGACGCGCAGGCGCGGCAGCAGCTCGGCAAGGCGCTGCTCCTGCAGCCCGCGCAGGCGCTTACCCTTGCGGCGGCCGAAGAAGGCCCGCTCGGGGGCGTCGGCCGGGGGGCTGGTTTCGGTCACGGCCGGGCTCGGGTGTTCGAAGAAGACGCGACGCGCTTTCCCTCCCCCGCAGAGGGGGAGGGAAGACCCGCGCGGTGGAAGCCTTACGCCAGGGCCGACTTCAGCTTCTCGGCGAGGTCCGTGCGCTCCCAGGAGAAGCCGCCGTCGGCATCCGGCGCGCGGCCGAAATGGCCGTAGGCCGAGGTGCGGGCGTAGATCGGCTTGTTCAGGCCGAGCGCAAGGCGGATGCCGCGGGGCGAGAGGTCGAGGGCGTCCATCAGCACGCCCTCCAGCTTGGCCTCGTCGACCTTGCCGGTGCCGTGCAGGTCCACGTAGATCGAGAGCGGCTTGGCTACGCCGATGGCGTAGGCGAGCTGGATCGTGGCGCGCGAGGCGAGGCCCGCCGCGACGACGTTCTTGGCGAGATACCGCGCCGCGTAGGCCGCCGAGCGATCGACCTTGGTCGGGTCCTTGCCCGAGAACGCGCCGCCGCCGTGAGGCGCCGCGCCGCCGTAGGTGTCGACGATGATCTTGCGGCCGGTGAGGCCGGCATCGCCGTCCGGGCCGCCAATGACGAACTTGCCGGTCGGGTTCACGTGCCAGACCGTGCCCTCGTTGATCCAACCCTCGGGCAAAGCCGCGCGGATGTAGGGCTCTACGATGGCGCGCACGTCGGCCGAATCGAGCGACTCGTCGAGGTGCTGGGTCGAGAGCACGATCTGCGTTGCCTCGACGGGGCGGCCGTTGGCGTAGCGCACCGTGACCTGGCTCTTGGCGTCGGGCCCGAGCTTGGCCGCGTCCCCCTGCTTCGCCTTGCGGGCGTCGGCGAGGTCCTTGAGGATCTTGTGGGCGTAGAAGATCGGGGCCGGCATCAACTCCGGGGTCTCGTCGGCGGCGTAGCCGAACATGATCCCCTGGTCGCCCGCGCCCTCGTCCTTGTTGCCGGCCGCGTCCACGCCCTGGGCGATGTCGGCCGACTGGGCGTGCAGGTAGATCTGCACCTCGTTGTTCTTCCAGTGGAACCCGGCCTGCTCGTAGCCGATGTCCTTCACCGCCTCGCGGGAGAGTTCTTCCAGGTCCTTGAAGGTCACCGAGTCGGGGCCGCGGACCTCGCCGGCGATCACGACGCGGTTGGTCGTGGTCAGCGTCTCGACGCCGAGGCGGGCTTCGGGCATCGCGGCGATATAGGCATCCACCACGGTGTCGGAGATCCGGTCGCTCACCTTGTCGGGGTGGCCCTCGGAGACGGACTCGCTGGTGAAGAGGAAGTCTGAACGCGGCATCGTCGGGGCACCCCGGTTGGCGGGTGCGCCTTCCTGAAATCGCGGCGCTTGACCCGGTCGTGAGGGCCGGAGTTCTGGCACCGGCTTCCCCCAGGGTCAAGGTGGAATGCCGAACGGATCCGCTATACCGCACGAAGCGGACGCTAGATCGGTACAGTAGTGCGCCGAAGCGGGATCGACGGCGTCAGCCGCTCAGCTTGCGCTCCAAGGCCTGGACGGCTGCTGCGAAATCGCGGCGCGTGTCGGCCGAGCAGTTCTCGGCGACGTGGCGGGCGACCATCTCGGCCACGCTCTGCCAGCCGCCCTCGAGCGGGCGCTGCGGCGCGTCGGCGAAGCCCTCGACGGCGTGGTCCTCGTCGCGGGGCATGCCGCTGAAGAAGTGGTCGAGGGGCACGCCGGTCATGCGCGAGAAGATGTCGAGATGGATCGCGCTGATGCGATTGGTGCCCTTCTCGTACTTCTGCAGCTGGGCCGCCGACATGCCGAAGCTCTGGGCGACGCGGCGCTGGGTCAGCGACGCCTTGCGCCGCTGCTCCGCGATGCGCTGCCCGACATAAACGTCCCGTTGATCCGTCTTCTGTCCAGCCATCACTCGTCTCGCGTGCGCGCCCCCAAGGGCCCGGAACATCGGTCGTCCACGACCTCGCCGTGCCTAAGCTTAACCGCCCCCGCAGGTCTTGTCACCTTCGTAACCGGTTGGATATCCAGAGGTATCCCCCCGAGGCCCGGTCTTCGGCCGCCCGCGTCCGCGAGCCTGGACCGTACTGGTAAAAATTTCGTTGCCGTAGCAACGGTTTCGCTCGAGCAGGCGTGTGCACGGCGCCGTCAGCCATTGCCCCGCGGCCGCCCGCTCGTCGCCCGGCGCAGGGCCTCGGCAAGCGCGCCGCCC
>NZ_VRUX01000293.1:0-5155 GCF_008039885.1 Methylobacterium sp. WL103 | reverse complement strand
GCGACGACGATGTGAGCCGTGTTCGTCATAGGTCCAGACACAGGGCCGATACAGCGCCATCCCGCGCCATCCCCTGTATCCAGACCCAGACCCTATCCGCACAAGGCAGCCGTCACCGAGCGCTTACTTAGCTTCAACAATCGCAGTCGGATCATCGCGTACGCTTAAGCGGGTCATCCCGAGAACTTCACCGCTCTTTCCTATCAGAATTGCTCGGTAGCGCGGGGGCATCGGCGGCTTGTCCAGCTCGTCAAAGCCTATCCAATCTTCGCCTGCCATTACGCCCGTCCGTTGCGTCTTTCCATCGCCTTGCCAGAAGCCAAGCTTGAGGTCACGCGTAATTTATACTGAATTCCAAAGAAAATGGCGCACCTGGTTAAGAGCGCGCCGAGGTTGAGCTTAAATCTAACGCCCCCAGGTAACGAGCCGACCTTGAGGTAGCATACAGCTCGGCCTTTGGCTGTCACAAGTGCGTGCGCGCTGTGCACTTCTAGATAGGTGGTGCAGGTGGCACCCGAGGGCCTATCGAAGCAACCAGGTACCGACGAAGGTCAGTGCCGCCGAGTAGACGACCTGTCCGTCTTCGTCCGCCACCACGACGGTGATGGTCTGGCGCTCGCCGTCCTTCGAGATCTCGTCACTGGCGATGGATGGTAGCAGGCGCTTGGCTTCAAGCGCGGCGGCCTGGATGTCGTCGCAGATTGTGCCCACGTCATCGCGCCTGCTGATGCCGTCATGGATGTCGAAGAAGTAGCGGGGCATAAGGCTCTCGACGCAGCATGGGCGGGAGCACGAGTGTCTCACAAGCGCGAGCGGCCGGTATCGAGACCCGCGACGCACCAACGGTAGGTAGACCTAACGATGCTTGCAACAACGTGTGTTTGTGAGCACGCCAAATGACTTCCGGCTCAGTTCCGGTCTGTCAGCCGAGTTGCAGGTAGGATGGGTCAAATTCCGCGATCTGTACGAGCCCGTCCCAATCCGTGATGTTGAGCGCGCGCGTGCGATGCTCGATAAGACCCTGAGCCCTCATCTCCTGTAACACACGGTTAGTATGTACGCTGGAAAGGCCAAGCGCATCACCTAATTCCCCTTGTGTCATCGGCAGCGTGCAACGGTGCTCGGCCGCAAGACCGATGGCTTCGAGCTTACAGTAGAGTTCGCAGAGCAGATGCGCCATGCGCCCGAACCCATCGCGCTGCCCCATGCCGGCGATCCACTGACGGAAGATCGCTGCGTCGATCAAGGTCTCGCGCCACAAGATGCCCCCGAGACCGGGAAAGCGCCTGGTAACGTCTAGCAGGGCCTCGTGCGAGATGAAGGCAATCGTGGCCTTTGTCAGAGCCCCGAGGCTGTGATCCATCGTTTCGATGTGCAGGCTATGCAGATCCGGCACGTCGCCGGGTACGTGGAAGGACAGGATCTGACGGCGGCCCTGGCCGAGAAGCTTGTAGCGGTAGGCCCAGCCTTCTACGATTAGGCAACTGTGCTCGGGCTTCTCCTTGTCGAGGACGATATCCTGCCGAGGTCGAAGAGTCTGAATTTTCGCTGGCAGGTCCTCGACAGCCCTCCTCTCCTCATCTGAGAGGCGGCCGATGCGTTCCAGGCGACGCACGAGCAGGCCGAGTGCAGCTTTGCTTGATACCGAGGACATGACGGCTCCGCTCTCCGGGGCGCGAAAGCAGGTCCCTCTTGGGCGTTACCACCGGAACGAGCATGCTGATAATGCGATCAGCCTAACGACATATGTTACAACTACCAATCGTCGATGGCGGTTATGAGCAGGCCACAAGCCGACGCCTGCGGTTCCTGTTCCCCGCTGCATCGACCTTCACACCCTTTCCCCGGCCCAAGGCGTGCAGCTGGAAAGCGCACGAAGCAAAAGGTCCGCTCCGGGGCATTGAGCGAACATCCGCTTTCCACCCATCGCGGTCATTATCACGGGCACCAAGCGTCAGCCTTGCACCCCTAGCAGGCGGTAAACCGATGCCCGCGACACGTTCAGTTCACGCGCGATGGCTGTTCCGCCCAAGCCTGATGCCGCCAAGGCCCTGACACGCTCTGCATCGATGGACGGCTTGCGACCCTTATAAACACCGGCCTTACGAGCCTTGGCGACACCCGCCATCTGCCTCTCGTATCTGATAGCGGTCTCGAACTCGGCAAACACCCCTAGCATCTGTAGGAAGCACCGACCGGCTGCTGTGGACGTGTCGATGGGCTGTTCCAACGCCACAAGGGCTACGCCAGCCGCTTCCAGTCGCTTGACGATCCCACACAGGTCGGCAACCGAACGGGCAAGCCTGTCGATGCGGGTCACCAAAATTTTGTCACCGGGTCTCGCGAATTGAAGCAGCGTCTCTAGCTCCGTTCGCCCTTCGACCTTCGTCCCTGTGTGCGTCTCTGCCCGGACAACCTCACACCCGGCCGCCCTTAAAGCCTCTTGCTGGATCGTGAGGGACTGGGAGGAACTCGAAACCCTTGCATACCCATAGGCGGCCATAGCGATCTGTCTCGTTTGACTCTTGACCCACTCACCATGGTGTCTCGAAAATTGAAAGTCGAGTCAAAAAAGACAGCCGCTCATATGGAATGGGTGTCACCGGGTGTCTCGGGTGGGTGACTCGAAAGCGTCTACCCAATCTGGACGGCAGATCTAAATTCGTGTGAAGCTCCCTGACCGACGCAACTTTCATCGTCATTGCGGCGCAGTGCCGGTTCCACCACTATCTTTCGAAGAATCACTTGCTTCAAGGGATGGTTCTTGACTCAATGTGGAATAACTTGCGAATATAACTAACATGTTGCATTGCCGTTGTTGCCACTGAAGGGTTATAAAGTGAGCAAACTCAATAGTGTTGAGACTTTTGGCGGCGCAGAAGCGGATACAGATGATCTACTGATTACATGTTTTCAAGATCACGAAGCATATCTAGCGGCTAAATCTCACAAAAAATTCCACATCGTCGGGCGTAAAGGTTCAGGAAAGACTGCTATCTATAGGAAGCTTGTTTCCGAACGAGCTTTTGATCAATTTTGCCATGGTCACTCGTTTTCAGATTACCCATGGTTTTACCATGATAAGCAAAAAAAGACCGGTGTTCCCGAGGCCGAGTGTTTTCGCTACAGTTGGGAATACGTTATACTTATTTCGTTGGCCAAGTTGATTATAAACGATGCTTCAGAGCCTTGGAGTGATGAGTCGCTAGATGCAATGGCGAGACTTGAAACATTCATCGTAGACACCTACGGGAGCAAAAACCCACAGCTTAACAAAATATTTTCCCCGGATATGAAGATAAAGCTCAAGACTAGTTTTGGTATTAACTTAGGTATTACCTCTAGTTCCGTCGCTGGTGAGTCTGTCGACGTAAATCATCTTCCTCTTATAATTTACGAAGTCAATGAAGCGTTACTAGAAACCGTTCTTTTATGCTTAAATCCGGGGCATAGTTATCACATTTGCTTCGACGAGTTAGATCGCGGGTTTGTTGCGGAGGATGACAATTACCGAAATCGATTGTCTGGGCTTTTAATCGCTGCGCGTGACTTTAACCGAAAGTTCCGGTTGTCTGGGAAAAAGGTATCCGCGGTCGTGTTCCTTCGCGACGACATACTTCGACTTCTAAGATTCGAGGACCGAAATAAAATAGTCGAAGACTCTTCAACATATATCGAGTGGGATAAACCAACGACTACTAGATTGCTAAAAGACATCATGAACAAGAGGTTTGCAGCTGTCTTAAACATACCAGAAATAGGGGCCTGGGAAGCTGTCTTCGAAGAAGAACTGCAGATGCCTGGGCGGCAATCAAAATATCAATACATGATCGACCGAACATTCAAGCGTCCACGGGACATAATAAAATTCGCAAACGAGGTTCTTCGTTCATACAAGCAGGACAAGTCTATAAAGGAACTCTTCCAAAATGCCGATATTATCAAGGCCCGCTCTGAGTATTCAAAGTATCTTCGAAAGGAACTGATCGACGAGATGCATCAACATTTTCCCAAAGAGTCTATGGCTTTCGACATACTTCGGCTGATTGGATTTACAAGCTTTACTATCGTTAAATTGTAAGCGGTGTCTGGACGGCACCTTTCGGCAGGCGGTGTGACGGGGACATACGGAGCCAGGCAGGAGCTCCGTCACATGTCGATGTCAGGTCGTATGGCTATGTCGGAGCCGGTCCGGCGGCTTGAACTGTTCACCGGTGCCGGCCGGAGACGAACGTGGTCGCAGGATGAGAAGGCGGCCATCGTCTCCGAGAGTGCGGCGTCGACGATCTCGATCAGTGCGGTCGCGCGTCGGCATGGCCTGAACGTCTCGCAGCTGTTCACGTGGCGGCGCTTGGCCCGTCAAGAAGCGGCGGGCGATCGGCGCTCCGAGTTGCGGTTCGTGCCAGCCGTTCTGATGTCGGAACCACTGGAGCCGACACCTGTCGAGGCGAAGGCTGAGCCACATCGACAAGCGGCCTGCACTGGGATCGAAGTCGAGGTGGGCGGCGTCCTGGTGCGCGTCGGGCCGGACGCGGGCGAGGCTCAGATCGCGGCAGTGATCCGGGCGCTGAAGGCCACGGCATGATCGGGCCGTCCGGTGCGGTGCGCGTGATGATGGCCACGCGGCCGGTGGATTTCCGCAAGGGCATGGACGGGTTGGCCGCCCTGGTGCGGGATGCGATGGGCGCGGATCCGTTCTCCGGTACGGTCTACGTGTTCCGCTCGAAGCGAGCGGACAGGGCCAAGCTCTTGTTCTGGGACGGGAGTGGGGTGGTTCTGGCGACCAAGCGCCTGGAGGCCGGTCAGTTCTGCTGGCCGAAGATCGAGGATGGCGTCGTACGCCTCACGGCAGCGCAGCTCGCGGCTTTGCTCGAAGGGCTCGACTGGAAGCGTGTTCACGCGGTTCGCACGGTTATCGCCCCAGCGCTGGCAGGGTGAGCAAAAAGGTCGAGCGCGCGGGCCCCATTACGATGGTAAGCTTCTGGCGGATATGCTTTAATCCGCTTCGTGGCTAAGCCTGCTTCACGCCTGTCCGACGATCCCGAGACGCTCAAGGCGCAGCTCGTCGAGGCGCAGGCCGAGAACGAGCGGCTGCGCCAGATCATCCTGGCGATGCAGCGCCACCGCTTCGGACGCCGGGCCGAGAGCCTGCCCG
>NZ_VRUX01000292.1:0-5176 GCF_008039885.1 Methylobacterium sp. WL103 | reverse complement strand
CGCGGCCGCACCGCCGGCGCCGATGCCGTCGCGGGCTTGCGCCCCCGGTGCGACTGCCACGAGGCTCCCGGCGACGAGAGCAACGGAAAGATATCGGATCATGGTTCGTCCCCTCTGGGTCTGTCGTGGCCGCAATGTCCGGCCAGATCGTAAACGAAATGCGAACGCCGCGGGCTTCGCCGCCTGCCACGAAGATCACATTCGTGTTGGGCCTCGGATCGTTCGATAGAACAAACTTGCTTTGAGGCAAATCTTCGGCGCGCGCCCTCGGCCACCACTCACACCCGCGCGAGGCGCAGCGACAGCGGCCAGCGCACGGTGCGAAGCTGTTCGCCCGGCCCCCATGATGCCGCGAGCGCTTCATGGAAAGCGTCGACGGGCCCGCGACCGATCGCCTTCTCCAGCCCACGCAGGGCCGACCACGTCTCGACGTAACCGATCAGGTCGGCAAGAGACCACGCCACCGTGATTGCGAGGTCCGGTGCGGCGATTTCCGCGAACGAGAAGGGCAGCGATCGGTAGCCGTCCTCGACGTGTCGGCGCTCGGGCGGCCAGTACGGCCCGACCACGTCGTCGTAGAAGTGTCGGACTGCTCCATCCGGTTCGCCCTCGACGTGCAGGATGCCGTAGCTGACCAGCGCCAGCACCGCGCCCGGCCGGGCGATGCGGCGGACCTCGTCGTAGAACGCATCGAGGTCGAGCCAGTGGGCCGCCTGCGCTACGGTGATCAGGTCGGCGCTCGACGCCGTCAAGCCGCTCCGCTCGGCCGGCGCGGTGCGGTACGTGACACGGGGATACGGCGTCGCGTTCGCGATCTGCGCGGCGCTGGCATCGGTGGCGACGACGTCGCCGAAATGCGCGGCGAGCTGCGTCGAGAGCTGCCCGGTGCCGCAGGCGGCGTCGAACGCCAGCCCACGTCCGGGCGCGGCCTCGGCGAGGAACGCCGCGAGGGCCGCCGGATAGGTCGGCCGGTGGGCCGCGTAGGCGGCCGCCTGCGACGAGAAGTGGTCCTTGAACGTCGGGTCCATCGTCGCCGCCTCGTCGTCGCCTGTCGCCGGATCAGGGTAGCCCTGCCAGCGGTTTCGAAGAAGCCGCCGCTTGACGGCGCCGGTCATTCCGGCTGCAACCGGGCCGAACCGCAACGGAAGGGACCGAGATGGCGACACGAGGCTTCGTCGGCCGGCGCAGTCCGGAGGAGACGCAGAAGCGGCTTCCGCCGGGACAGCACCGCGTCGAGGATTTCCCGATCCTCCAGATCGGGCCGAACCCGACGATCGACCTTGCGACGTGGCGCTTCACCCTTCGCGAGGGCGCCAAGCCGCTGAATTCCTGGAGTTGGGACGAATTCCAGGCGCTTCCGCGCACCGCCTGGCAGGGCGACATCCACTGCGTCACCAAATGGTCGAAGTTCGACACCGGTTGGGAGGGCGTGAGCTTCGACGACGTGCTCGCCGACGCCGGCATCGCGGCGCCGACGGATTTCCTGCTCGCCGAGGGCTACGACGACTATTCCACCAACGTCCCCGTCGCCGACCTCGCCGGCGGACGGGCGATGATCGCGACGCATTACGAGGGCGCGCCGATCGAGCCGGACCACGGCGGCCCGGCCCGCTTGTTCGTGCCGCACCTCTACCTGTGGAAGAGCGCGAAATGGCTGAAGGGCCTGCGCTTTACCAAGAAGGACGAGGCCGGCTTCTGGGAGATGCGCGGCTACCACATGTACGGCGACCCTTGGCGTGAGCAGCGCTACACCAGTGATTGAGGCGCCCGACTTCCGCTGGCGACAGGCGGTGATCACGGCGATCGCGCCGGTCACCGCGCGGGTGAAGAGCTTTCGCATGCGCACCGAGATCGCCGACGCCTACAGGCCGGGCCAGCATGTCGACGTGCGCCTCACCGCCGAGGACGGCTACCGCGCGCAGCGCAGCTACTCGATCGCCTCGGCGCCGGACGGCTCGGCAACGATCGAGCTGATGATCGAGGGATTGGAGGGCGGCGAGGTCTCGGGCTTCTTCCACGAGATCGCCGAGGTCGGCGACGCGATCGAGCTGCGCGGGCCGATCGGCGGCGCGTTCTCCTGGGGGCCGGCCGACGGCGGGCCGCTGCTGCTCGTCGGCGGTGGCTCCGGCGTGGTGCCGCTCCTAGCCATGCTGCGCCACCGGGGGGCGGTGGCACCGGAGATCCCGGCTCTTCTGCTCTACTCGGCGCGGACCCGCGGCGATGCGATCGCGCTCGACGAGATCGAGGCGCGCGCCGGCACCGAGCCGGGCCTGTCGCTGATCTTCACCGCGACCCGCTCGGGCGGACGGCGGATCGATGCGGCGACGGTAGCGGAAGCGCTCACGACGCTCGGCCACCCGACCCGCGTCTTCATCTGCGGCGCCACGCCGTTCGTGGGCACGGCCGCGACGCTGCTGGTCGAGGCCGGCGTCGCCCCGGGGCTGATCCGCACCGAGCGGTTCGGCGGTTAGCAGTTCGCTCTACGGATTCTCTCGACGCGACGCCGGCCGTCAGGACCGCCTGATCTGCTTGCGCCGCTTGATGTCGGGGCTCGAGGCGCCGCAGGTCGGCAGGCTCTCCACCGACCCGTGGACCGCGGACGTGGTCGCCGAGAGGTCGTGGTAGCAGACGCAGCCTTCGGCGAAATAGTGGTGCACGAGCGCCTTGCGCGACCGGGTGACGTCGTTGCGCGGCGAGCCCCCGTGCAGGAGGTTCGCGTGCCAGAACAGCACGTCGCCCTTGCGCGCGATGAAGCGCCGGGGCGCGATGCCGTGCTCGGCGATCGTGTGCTTGATCGCCGGCTCGTAGCGCTCTGCGTAGGCCGCGTAGCCCCTGTCGCGGAAGTCGTCGGTCGAGATGCCGACGTCGTGGCTGAACACGTAAGGCAGGCGATGGCTGCCGGGATAGTAGACCAGCGGCCCCGAATCGTCGTGGATGTCCTCCATCGCGACCCAGCAGGCGGCGAGGTAGCCGAGCGGGTAGGTCGTCATGTGGATCGAATCCGAATGTTCGGATTGCTGGCTCCCCTTGTGGGAGGCGATGGTCTGGAACGGGATCGCTCGACGCCCCAGCACCATGCTGCTGAAGTTGAACAGCACCGGGTGCTCGAGCAGCGTATCGAGTTCCTCGACCTTGAGGTGCGGGTTGAGGTAGCGGCCGGGATGGGGGTCGTCGTCGGCAGCCTTCTCCGGCGCGAGCGTGATCTCACCCTGCGCGATGGCGGCTTCGTAGGCGGCCCAGGCGGCGTCGATCGTGTCCGGATCGACCGCGCCGCGGGCGACGTAATACCCGTTCTCGGCCCAGAACCGGCACATCTCGGCCTGCTTCGGTGTCAGCTCGCCCCGATCGAGGCGCCGCGCGATCGTCTCGGCGGCGTCCGGCCGGTCGAGCCAGGGCGAAGGCCCGGATTCGGGGAAGTTCTCCGAGCGGAACACCTTGATGCAGCCGATGTCGACAGGGACGTCGGCGTCCACGACGTTGGGCGCTCCGGGTCGCGAGACGGGAAGGTGCGCCGGCGGCTCGCTTCCGAGCGTGTCGCTCCGTCCACCGGCTAAGCCTCGGGCCGCGTTCGCCCAGGTCCGAACCTTGCCCGCTACGCTCGCACGCGTCATCGATCCGCTCCGCCCACCGCGCCGATATCAGAGGCTATCGATTTCGACATTGGATTTGGGTGATACTGAGGCCGTCGATCCAAGGCCGTTTGCAATGTCCGCGCCTGCGCGGGTCGGCTTGGATTGGTACGGCCGAAGCCGCCCCTTGCCGTGATGTCTTCGATAGTCTCAAGGCCTAGCTCCGTGAAATCCAAGAAATTTCGGCGTTAGGCTGCAGCCGACGGCAAGGCTCACGGGCTGAAGATCAGCACCAGGTAGACGAAGAACACGATCAGGTGCACCGCCCCCTCCAGCACCGTGGTCCGCAGGCCCGAGAAGGTCAGCGTGCTGAGGATCAGGGTCACGGCGAGCAGCGTCATCTCGGTCGGCTTGAGGCCGAGGACCACCGTCTGGCCGGTGAGCAGGCCGACGGCGAGCACCGCCGGCACGGTGAGGCCGATGGTCGAGGTCGCCGCACCGAGACACAGGTTGATCGCGCGTTGCAGTTCGTTGCGGGCGACGGCCTTCAGCGCCGAAATCGCCTCGGGCGTGAACACGATCGCCGCGATCAGCACGCCCGACAGCGCGGACGGCGCGCCCAGCGCCGCGATGCCGTGGTCGAGGATCGTCGCGAGGCTCTTGGAGAGCAAGACGATCGGCAGGATGTTGGCGACGAGCAGCACCGTGTGCCGGACGATGCTGCCGGCCGGCGCCTTGGTGCGTCGCTCCGGCTCCGCGACGGACCGGCTGCCTTCCGCGCCGGAACCATCTTGGAAGAAGTCGCTGTGCCGCCCGGTCTGGATCAGGAGGAACACCGCGTAGAGCGCCAGGGTGAAGCCCGAGAACGTCACCGCCTGCAGCGTGGTCAAGGTGCCGTCGCGGGTCGAGGTGGTGAAGTTCGGGATGATCAGCGCCAGGGTCGAGAGCGGGATGATCACCGACAGGAAGGCCGACGCCCCTTGCAGGTTGTAGCTCTGCTGGTGGTGCCGCAGGCCGCCGACCAGGAGCCCGAGGCCGACGACCCCGTTGAGGACGATCATCAGCACCGCGAACATCGTGTCGCGACCGAGGGTCGGCGCGTCCTTCGCGCCGAGCATCACCGCTGAGACGAGCGCCACCTCGATCACGACGATGGAGAGCGTCAGCACCAGGGTGCCCAGCGGCTCACCCAGGATGTCGGCCAGCTCCTCCGCCTCGTGCACCACACCGAAGGCACACCAGAAGATCGCGACGAGCAGCCACGCGAACAGGGCGAGGGCGAACAGCGGCGACGTCAGGTCGCCGAGCCACGCCTTACCGAACCACGCGAAGGCGCCAACCGTCGCCCACACCACCGCCAACCGCGCCGTTCCCATCGATCGTCCGATCCATCCGCCCCTGCGACGATGCTTAGGCGATCGGGATGGATTGCGCACACGCAACCGCCCCATGCGGGCCGGGACGTGGCGGAAATCCCAGGAAGCCGCTAGAGGGTATGGCTTCGCAACCCGAGTCGAGACCGGTGAGCCTGACAGAGAGCCGCGCCCAGCGTCGGTTCTGACGGGACGGACGGTCGTGAAAGCCCCGTACCGTGCCGTTTCCCACCC
>NZ_VRUX01000291.1:0-5208 GCF_008039885.1 Methylobacterium sp. WL103 | reverse complement strand
GGCGGGGGCGGCGCGCCGTGCCCAGGGCGTTGACGGCAAACGAGAGTTTTCGCCGGCCCGGCACCGGGCGCAGGCCGCGCCGCCGGGATCGCGGCCGCGAAGGACGAGGGACGTTTCATGGCGCCGATGTTGCGGCTCTACAACACGCTGACCGGAGCCAAGGCGCCGTTCGCGCCGATCGATCCGAGCCACGTGCGGATGTATGCCTGCGGCCCGACGGTCTACGACGCGGCCCATATCGGCAACGCGCGCCCGATCATCGTCTTCGACCTGCTGTTCCGGCTGCTGCGCCGGCTCTACGGCGAGGCCCACGTCACCTACGCCCGCAACGTCACCGACGTGGACGACAAGATCAACGCGCGCGCGGCCGAGCGCGGCATCACCATCCGCGAACTCACCGACGGGACGCTCGCCGCCTTCCACGCGGACCTCTCCGACCTCGGCGTGCTGATGCCCGACGCGGTCAACGTCGCCGGGGGGCGCCTGCGGATGATCGAGCCGCGCGCCACCGATCACATCGTGGAGATGGTGGCGATGATCGAGGGGCTGGTCGTCGCCGGCCACGCCTACGTGGCGGCCGACCACGTGCTGTTCGACGTGCCCTCGATGCCCGATTACGGCGCGCTCTCGAAGCGGCCGCTGGACGAGATGGAGGCCGGCGCCCGGGTCGAGGTCGCGCCCTACAAGCGCTCGCCGCTGGATTTCGTGCTGTGGAAGCCCTCGAAGCCGGGCGAGCCGTCCTGGCCCTCGCCGTCGGGCATCGCCGCGCCCGGGCGCCCGGGCTGGCACATCGAGTGCTCGGCGATGTCGGCGCGCCACCTCGGTCAGACCTTCGACATCCATGCCGGCGGCATCGACCTGATCTTCCCCCACCACGAGAACGAGGTGGCGCAGTCCCGCTGCTGCTTTTCCACGCCGGTGATGGCCAACACCTGGCTGCACAACGGCTTCCTCCAGGTGGAGGGGGAGAAGATGTCGAAGTCGGCCGGCAACTTCGTCACCCTGCGCGCGGTGCTGAACGATTGGCCCGGCGAGGTCGTGCGGCTGGCCATGCTGAAGTCGCACTACCGCCAGCCGATCGACTGGACGCTGCGCGGCCTCGAGGAGGCGCGGCGGATGCTCGACCGCTGGTACGGCGCCGTCGGCGACGCCGCCCCCGCCGCCGAGGCACCGGATTCGGTGCTCGAGCCGCTGCTCGACGACCTCAACACCGCCGCGGCGCTCGCCGAGATCCACCGCCTCGACGACCCCGCGCAACTCCGGGCCGGGGCGAACCTGCTCGGCCTCCTCGACCGGACCCGCTCGGAGCGCGACCAGGCCACCGTCGCGGCCTCCGGCCTCGACGTGGCGGCGATCGAGGCGCTGATCGCGGATCGCGCCGCGGCGCGGGCCGCCAAGGACTGGGCCGCCTCGGACCGCGCCCGCGACGCGCTGGCGGCGATGGGCGTCGCGGTGAAGGACGGCAAGGACGGCACGACCTGGAGCGTGGTCTAGGCCCGCACCCCGGCCGGCTCCAGCGACGCGATGGCGTGATCCATCCTGTCGAAGACGTCGTCAGCATCTTGTAATAAAGACTTTGAGTTGTATTATCGGGTAGTGAAAGTCCCTGGAGTTTCGTCGGCGAACGAGACGAACGTCCGATCCGACTGAATAGAATCTCCACTGTCTGGTCCTAGTGTTGCCGGGTGCGGTCTTCTCAGCACCCGAACCAGGCCACGACGATGTACCCTGCGCCTCGAAATCGCGTCCTGCGTTAGCTCGCCGAGATCGGTTCCGATCTGCCGGACACGGTCGAGCAGCGCCTACGCGCCGGGTTCTTCACGTCCAAGGACCCCCTCGTCGTCGGCGCCGTCAACACCATCGCGGTGGCCGGTGTCGCGTATTTACGGTCGGACCAGGCGGTCTTCGCGGTCTTCGCGGTCTTCGCGGTCATCGCGTTCCTCGACCTGCTGTTGCTGGCCCTCCGCCCTGTGCTGTTGCGGCGAGTCGGCGCGCCGTCCGGGCCGGTCTTCGCCACCGGCCTGCTCTGGACCTGCCTGCAGGGCGCCACCATCGCCTCGCCGTCGCGTCCGACGACACGGTGATGTCGATCGTCGTGCTCGCGTCGGGCCTCGGGGCGATCAGCGGGATCGTCGGCCGGAATTTCGCGGCTCCGCGCTATGCGATGGCGCAGATCCTGATCGTCGACATGAGCGACAAGGCCACGTTCCTGGCAGCGCATGTCGCGTTCCTGCCGCTGATCGCGGTGCAGACCACCGCCTTCATCCTGATGAACCTGGGCATCCTGCGCCATCACCCGGCGGTGACCGTGCAGGCGATCCTCGGTGAGCCGGAGAGCCACGGCCGCTCGATCACCGCCCCCCTCACCGGACTCGTCAACCGCCGCGGCCTGGAGGAGGCGTTCGAGGCGCTGCAGGCGACCGGCGCCGAGCGAACCTGTTCTACCTCGACCTCGACGGCTTCAAGCAGGTCAACGACCGCCTCGGGCACGCGGCCGGCGACGCCCTGCTGCGCGAGGTAGGCCGGCCCCGGCGCCACGGCCTGCCGCCTCGGGGGCGACGAGTTCCTGCTGCTCGCCGGATCGCTGGACGAGCGGGAAGCGCACCGGCTCGGCGCCGGAATCGTCGCGGCGATCGCTGAGCCCTACCGCATCGGCGAGGGCGTTCTGGCGCAGGTCGGCGTCGGCGTCGTGCGGAACGAGGACGCCTCGAACGAAATGGGACTCGCGGAGATGATGCTGCGCGCCGACCAGGCGCTCTACGCCGCCAAGACCTCCGGCAAGGGCCGCTGCATCCTGCATGGGGCCGCGGAGATGACCCTCGACCGGCGGCCTGACGGCGCCGCCGAACCGGGATCAGCGGACCGCCAGAAGGTGCGGCGCGGGGCCGTCGCGGCCGTAGAGGTCGAGCATGTGCCGGCAGCCGCCCTCCGGGTCGGCGCGCAGGTCGCGCTCCAGCGCGTCCGCGTCCTTGCGCAGCCAGACCGAGCGCTTCTGGTAGAGGTCGGAATGGTTGATGCCGTGGTCCTGGGAGAAGCGCCGGAAGCTTGCGTCGTCGAGGCGCAGGCCCGGGCATAGCCGGCTCGCCACCTCGGCCTCCACCACCTCGCGCAGGCCGATCGCGGGTACGATGTGCCGGTCGCGGTAATGCGTGGCGCCGTTGGCGAACAGCACCCAGAGCACGATCGGCAGGCCGAGGCGGTAGGCGAGGCCGAACCGCTCGGATCGCGCCGCCGGGGGTGTGGCGGAATTGGCAAGCGTCGCCGGTCGTGCCGCCGCGTTCATCGCGCGCCTCCGCGGGTACGCCGGCCTCGATCGATCCCCGGGAGGGTCATGGCTGCTCCGCGTCTTGGTCGCCGCCGAATGTAGCAAAAACCAGGCCGGGTTAGGTCGTCTTCATTTCTGGTTGTTGTCGGCATTGCGAATCAGCGGCACGAACACAGAATTTTGATTGGCGAACGTCCGATCAGGTCGCGTCCGGGGAAGGTTTGACGCGCCGATCACTGACGCAGCGCCATCCCATTTGAATTCAATATTTCGACACGGAGACGCCGGGCACGGCATGCGATGCGCATTGCGGCTCCTTCTCCCAGGGGAGAAGGTCGGGATGAGGGGCGTGCCGGATCCAGAGGGGTCACGCCCTTCGCTGAGAGCGACACGCTTCACACATCCCCGCGTCTGGCGGTCCGCTTCGCGCGCATCCCCTCGCCCCGCGCGCGGGGCGAGGGCTTTGCCGACCTCGTCGTCGGCAAAGCGGGGCGGCAGCCGACGTTGAGGGGGCGCGAACGGAAGAGGCTCCTCCGTCCGCACCCCCTCACCCTCGCTTCGGTTTCGCCTCAGCTTCCCGCCTGCACGACGAGGTGCAGTCGGGCCTCTCCTCGCCTACGGGGAGAGGGGGAACCCGTGCTTGGTTCGGCTTCCTAAGCCGCCGAGTTCTCAGACGACCGCCCCTCTTCCGCGGAGGAACGTCATCACAGATGGCACCGCACCGTCATTCCGGGGCGCCGAAGGCGAGCCCGGAATCCAGAACCGCCGACGCTGGGAAGTCCGGCTCGACTAGCGTGTCCGGATCCCGGGCTCCGCCGCGCGGCCCCGGGAGGATGTGGTGCTGCCAGTGGGTGTTCGACGAGCAAGTCGCCATCTGCGATCGCCCTGCCGGCAGAGGAGGGAGGGAAGGGCCAGTGCCGATACCCTCAGCTCCTCAAAGCCGCTCGGTCACGAAGCGCTCGGCGGCCGGGTCGTCGCCGAGGCGGCGGCTCTCGGACTGGAGCGTCGGCACCACCGCGTCGGCGCCCTCGGCGACGACGTAGTTGAGGTCGAGCCCCTCGCGGATGAAGCCGTGGGCGCGCATGTGGTCGAACAGGGTGAGCAGCGGCTTCCAGAACCCGTTCACCTCGACGAGCAGGATCGGCTTGCGGTGCCGGCCGAGCTGCGCCCAGGTGAGTTGCTCCACCAGCTCCTCCAGGGTGCCGATGCCGCCGGGGAGCGCCACGAAGGCGTCCGAGCGCTCGAACATCAGGCGCTTGCGGGTGTGCATGTCGCCGACCACGATCGTCTCCTGGATGGCGTCGAGCATGTGCTCGCGCGACTTCAGGAAGTCGGGGATGATGCCGGTGACGCGCCCGCCCCCGGCCAGCACCGCGCGGGCGACCGTGCCCATCAGGCCGACGTCGCCGCCGCCGTAGACGAGGTCGAGCCCGGCGGCCGCGAGCGCGGCGCCGAGCGTCTCCGCCGCCTGCCGGAACGCCGGGTCCCCGCCGAAGCCGGAGCCGCAATAGACACAGACCGTCTTCACCGGCGCCATCCGGCCTCCTTCATCCAAGGTCGTCATGTATCAAGGGTCGTCGTCATGAGCCGCCGGTCCGGGCCTCTGATCGGCAGACCGCCCGCGGGCAGGGGCGAAATCGGTGCCAAACTGCTGATCGCGACGGGAATTCGTCGGCGCGTCGGCGCGGCGGCTTGGTCTCCCGGACATGTACGGTAAGATGGGCGGGACAGTCGACGGTTTTTCGCGAAAACGGGTCTCGAAAGTCCCGGCGGCCGGGCACGGTGTCGACGGGGGATGGAGCGCCATGACGGCGGAGTTGCGGTGGAGGATGCGGAACATGTCGTCGATGTCGATGAGCGCCTGTTTGATCTCGCGGTAGATCATGCCCATGAAGTTCAGCGGCATCGAGAGCTGGACCAGCATGGTGTTGGCGAGCACGAAC
>NZ_VRUX01000290.1:0-5209 GCF_008039885.1 Methylobacterium sp. WL103 | reverse complement strand
GCCCTCGGCCCGCAGCAGCGCCAGCGCGGCGTGGGCTTCCGCGACGATGTCCGTCAGGCGCGCCTCCGGCGCCAGGGTGTAGCCGACGAGCGCCACGTCGAGGCCGCGCGCCAGCGGCCCCTCGGCCATGCAGGAGAAGCCGCGCCGATCGTTGCGCTGCCAGTAGCCGCCGTGGAGGAAGGCCAGCATCGGCGCGCTCGGCCGGCCGCAGCGGAACACGTCGATGCGCTGGCGCTCACCCTGCCCGTAGGCGAGGTCGAGCGCGTCGACTTGGGCCTCGCGGAACGCGGCGCTGCGCGTCCGCCAGCCGGCGACGATCGCGGCGCTGTCGGCCACCGCGCCGGAATTGTCGTAGGCCCGGCTCAAGTCCGCGCGGTCGAGGTCTCGCCAATCCATCGTCTCAGGCATCGTCGCCGGTCCCCAGGTACCAGTCGAGCAGCTCGCCGCCCTGCAGGAACACCACGTCCGGCCGGGCGAGCAGCGCGTCGAGCAGGCGTTCGAGCAGCCCGATGCGGTGGGGCACCCCGGTGATGTAGGGGTGGATGGCGAAGCTCATGATCTTCGCGCCCGACAGCGGCCCGTCGCCGACAGCTTCCCGGGCGAGGCGGTCGCACTGCGCCAGCGCCCGCTCCACGAACTCGTCGGCGCGATGATGCTGGATCGCGAGCAGCGGGATGTCGTTCAGCTCCACCGAATAGGGCATCGCCACCAGCGGCCCGTGCGCGGTGGCGATGCGCGCGGGCCGATCGTCGACCACGAAGTCGCCGACATATTCGATGCCTGCCGCCTTGAGGTGGTCTGGGGTGTCCAGCGTCTCGGTGAGGCCCGGCCCGAGCCAGCCTCGCGGCGCCGCGCCGGTGAGATCGCGGATCGCGGCGACGGTGCGGGCGATCATCCCGGGCTGGTCCTCGATCCGGTGGGTCGGAACCTGCTCGAAGCCGTGGGCCATGAACTCCCAGCCGGCTGCGTGCGCGGCGGCTGCGACCCGCGGATAGGCGGTGCAGACCGAGCCGTTGATCGACAGGGTCGGCCGGATGCCGCGCACTGCGAAAGCTTCGAGGAAGCGCCAGAAGCCGACGCGCATCCCGTATTCATGCCACGCCCAGTTGGGCACGTCCGGCAGCAGGGTGGCCGCGGTCGGGGGCACCAGGATCTGGCGCGGCATCGGATGGTCGATCAGCCAGTGCTCGACATTGACCACCGGCCAGACCGCGACGGCCTTGGCCCCGGGCAGTGCGAGGCGCGGCCGGTCGATCGCGGCACGATAGGCGAGGCGGTTTTCCGGCCGACGCCGGTCGATGCGCGGAATTTCGCTCATGCGGCCTTCGGCGCGTGGTGGCTGTGGAGCTGAGCCGAGAGCATGCGGCGAACGTCGTTGAAGGCGGGGCTCGAGACGTCGCGGCGGCGGGGGAGGTCGACCGTGTGCACCGCCTCGATCCGGCCGGGGCCGGGGGACATCAGCACGATGCGGTCGGCGAGCACGATCGCCTCCTCGATGGCGTGCGTCACGAACAGCACCGTGAGGCCGGTTCGGCTCCAGAGCTCGAGCAATTCGTCCTGCAGCCGCTCGCGGGTCATCGCGTCCAGCGCCCCGAACGGCTCGTCCATCAGCACCACTTCGGCCTCGTTGGCGAGCACGCGGGCGATGGCCACGCGCTGCTTCATGCCGCCCGAGAGCTGGTGCGGGTAGGCGTCGGCGAATTGGCCCAGGCCGACGAGGTCGATGTAGCGCGCGGCTGTCTCGCGCACCTCCGCGGCGGGGCGGCCGCGCGACTTCGGGCCGAAGCCGATGTTGTCGCGGACGGTCAACCACGGGAACAGGCCGTAATCCTGGAACACCATGCCCCGGCTCGGGCCGGGTCCGGGGATCGGCTTGCCCCACATCAGCGCTTCGCCGGCGGTGGTGGCCTCGAAGCCGGCCACGATCCTCAGCAGGGTGGACTTGCCGCAGCCCGACGCCCCGAGAAGGCAGACGAACTCGCCGCGCTGGACGGTGAGGCTGGCGCCGCGCAGGGCCTCGGTCCGGCGCCCCTGCGACAGGTAGGTCTTCGAGACGTCGCGGACGTCGACGATCGGGATCGTAGGATCAGCCATCGGATTCAACCATGCGCGGGGCTCCACGAGAGCAGGCGGCGACCGATCTCCATGACGATCCGGTCGGAGATGAACCCGGCGACGCCGATCACCACCATGCCGCAGATGACGATCTCGGTGCGCGAGAGCTGGCGCGCCTCCATGATGATCGCGCCGAGGCCCGTCTGGACGCCGGTCATCTCGCCGACGACGATGACCACCCAGGCGAAGCCGAGGCCGAGGCGCAACCCGGTGAAGATCGATGGGAGGGCGGCGGGCAGAACCACGCGGGCGAACTGTGCCGGGCCGGTGCAGCCGAGCATGGCGGCGGCCTCGAACAGCCGGGGCTCGACCGCGCGCACGCCGAAGATCGTGTTGACGAGGATTGGGTAGAACGCTCCGAGGAACACCAGGAAGTAGGCTGAGCGCGGCCCGAGCCCGAACAGGATCATCGCCAGCGGCAGCCAGGCGGTGACGGGCACCGGCCGCAGGATCTGGAAGGTCGGGTCGAGGAGCGCCCGCATCAGCGGCACCCGGCCGATCAACAGCCCGAGCGGCAGGGCGGCTGCCGCCGCGAGCGCGAACCCGCCGAAGACGCGGGCGAGCGAAGCCGCGAGATGCGTCCACAGCGTGCCGCTGAACGCGTCGTCGTTGACGCCGCCGACGGCGAGGTCGCGCATCTCGGTCCAGACCTCGGCCGGCGGCGGGATCAGGCTGTAGGGTTTCCCGACCGTGGCGAGGTGCCAGACGAGGGCGAGCGCGAGGGGCAGGGCCAGCGCGAGGGCGGCGCCCTTGATGCGCTGCAGGATGTCCTTGGTGCGACGGCGTGGAACGCGGGTGCCCTCTCCGATGCGGGAGAGGGGGAGCGCCGCGTCGCCCGCGGCGGCCACGTCCGCCTCCGTCGCCGTCGTCGCGCTCATGTCACGCGTCCCGCATCGCGTCGACGAACGTGGTGTCGACGAAGCCCGGCTCCGGCAGGCGCTTGATCTGCTTGAGGGCGAGCATGTGCCGGGCGTAGGCCTCGGCCTTCTTCACCTCGTCCGGGCCGAGCTTCCACGTCAGGTCGACGTTGGGAGCCGAGACCACCAAAGCCTCTCGCTTCTGGCCGAGCTTCATCACCGCCATGTCGATCATCGCGTCGCGGTTCTTGGCGGCGAACTCGGTGCCCTTGCGGTGGATTTCCAGCATGGTGCGGACGAGGTCGGGCTTGCCCGCGATCGTGTCGCGATGGGTGCCGAACACCATGTTGAGCGAGCCCATCTCGGTGCCGTAGGGGTACTCGACGAGCTGGCCGACGCCGCTCGACAGGCTGACGCCGGGGGCCGGCTCGGCGCCGACATAGGCGTCGATGTCGCCGCGCGCCAAGGCGATGTGCATCTCCGAGAACGAGATGCGCACCGGCACGATGTCCTTGATCGAGAGCCCCTCCATGCGCATGCGCTCGAGGGCGAACACCTCCTGCGTCGAGCCGGGCCACAGGGCGACGCGCTTGCCCCTGAGGTCCTTGACCGCGCGGACGTCGGAATCCTTCTTGGAGATGATCGCCATGCCGCCGTTGCAGGTCGAGGCGATCACCGTTAGCGGCTCGCCGGCGGCCGCGCCCAGGGTCGCCGAGGCGATGCCGAAGGTGCCGAAATCCACCGACTTGGTGACCACCGCGTTCTTGCACTCGGTCGGGCTCTCGAACGGGATCACCTCGACCACGTAGCCCGCCGGCGTAAAGCGCTCGTAGAAGTATGGCGCGATCGAATGGATCAGCTTGAGCGAGCCCATGCGGATCGTCACCGGCGCGGCGGCGCGGGCCACGAAGGGCGCCGAGACGAGCCCGGCCCCGAGGCCGGCAAGGAGGGTGCGGCGGGCGATCATGGCTTCACTCCGAGGCCGGCGAGGCGGGGAACGGCGACGGTACGAAGCGTAGATCCCCCTGCCGTTGCTAACGAGTGCTCATTCGGGATGGGGCCGTTGCGCTTTCGGCAACAGGCGGTCTAGCTGGTTGGTATGGGCCGCCCGAAGCGCGCCCGAGGCGGGGATCTGCGATGAAGCACACCCGGACGCTGGCCTGCATCGCCGAAATCGCCCGCAGCGGCTCGATCCGCCGGGCGGCCGAGCGCCTCAACATCGCCCCCTCGGCGCTGACGCGCCAAGTCCAGGACATCGAGTACGAACTTGGCACGCCGATCTTCGAGCGGCTGGCGCAGGGGATGCGGCTCAACGCGGCCGGCGAGCTGCTGGTCCGGCACGTGCGCGACCAGCTCGCCGACCTCGAGCGTGTGCGCTCGCAGATCGCCGACCTCTCCGGGGTCCGGCGCGGGCACGTGGCGCTGGCCTGCAGCCAGGCCTTCGTCACGCAGGTGGTGCCGGAGGAGGTCCAGGCCTACCGCGAGCGGTTTCCGCAGGTCGGGTTCACGGTGCAGGTGCGCGACCACGTCCAGGCGGTGGCGGCGCTGACCGCCTTCGAGGCCGACCTAGCCCTGGTGTTGCAGCCGCCGCCCTCCGCCGACCTGCACGTGCTGTATTCCTGCCGCCAGCCGCTCTGCGCGCTGATGCGGGCCGGCCATCCCCTCGCCCGGGAGGCCGGGCCGGTGCGCCTGCGCGACTGCCTCGCCCATGCGATGGCCCTGCCCGACCGGTCGCTGGCGATCCGCCTGCACCTGGAGCAGGCCCTGGCGCGGAAGGGCGTGCCGCTCGGGCCGGTGGTCGAGTCGAGCTCGCTCGAGTTCCTGCGCAACCTCGTTCTGCGCGAGGAGGCCGTGAGCCTCCAGGTGCCGAGCGGCATCCCCGACGACCCGCGCCTCGCCAGCCGCCCGATCGACGCGCGCGACCTCGACCCGATGGTGATGATCCTCGGGCAGCTGCGCGGGCGCCTGCTCTCCGTCGCGGCGGCGAAGTTCGCAGACCAGCTCACCCACAGCCTCGACCGGCGGCAGGCAGGCGCCTGAGGTACGGGAGCGAAACCGCGCCCGCCGACTTCTCCGTCCGTGCCAACCAGGACAGCGCCCCCATGAAGACCGATCGACGCCTGATCCACGCCAGCGAGAACGGCGACCGCTGGTGGCTCCGCCGCGCGGACGGCGCCGAGGTCGCCATCCTGCATGAGCCGAACGCGTCGTCCGGCGGCCGCACCTCCGAGACCCCC
>NZ_VRUX01000028.1:0-20018 GCF_008039885.1 Methylobacterium sp. WL103 | reverse complement strand
TCGGGCTAGAAAAGCATCTCGTCACCGCAAAACATCCAGATCGGCGCACGGTCATCCCCTCGGTCAGCCGGCCTTCAGGAAGACGACGCGACCGAAATACAACGCCGAGCCTCCACCGAGCGCTTACCCACATCATGACGCCGAAGCCGCTGATCATGATCCCACCGAACAGGCCGCCCCACCACAGGCTGTTGGACGCCCAGGCATCATCGGTCAGGATCAGGAAGGTTCCGCTGACGAGCGTCCCCGTTGCTCCTACCGATAGAAACCTTCGCCCCATCTTGCGGAGCTCATGACGGTTCTCGGGTAAATCCGGATCGCACATGACGGAAGCCCTCCAGCTCTCCGACTATGACTGCCGCTACGTCGCGGCATCTCAAGGACAATCGAGATGGCTTTTCGAGAAACGCCGAACGTCTTAACTCACGCGAGCTGGACTAGAGCCTTTGGAACTGAACGCCGCAAACCGTGCCCAATCTCCTGACAACCAAAAGTCAGCTTTCAATTTTTACCTCTTCAGAAGCAGACCGGCAAGAAACCACCCGAAGCGGCCGTGCGCTATCGGCTCGTGGCAGGTGATTCGGGCGATTGTTCTCGGCCCTCTTGCAACACACGGTAGACCTGCATCCGCGAGCCCCCAACTGCTCGTGCGACCGCGGCTGGTCCGTTCCCATCGGCGTACAGGGCCCGAATTTGCTCTCGGTCGAGCCGGCGCTTACCGCCAAGGTAGATGCCAGCAGACTTCGCACGCTCGATGCCCTCGCGCTGGCGCTCCTTGATGAAGCGGCGCTCCATATGCGCGACCATGCCGAGCACCGTCAGCATAACATGGCCCATCGGCCCCTGCGTTGAGACGTGCGGGTCGAGCACTGTGACGAAGGCCCCGCGTTGCTCAACCTCGTGGATAATGTTGAGCACGTCGCGGGTGTCGCGTCCAAGCCGGTCGAGGCGGGCGACCACCAATTCGTCGCCGGCTCGGAGAAACGCGATCACGGTCGCCAGTTCGGTGCGGCCCTCGCGCGAGCCGCCTGATACCTTTTCCGAGCGGATGAGGGTGCAGCCCTCAGCGGTGAGGCGGGCGACCTGCCCGTCGAGATCTTGGTCGAGTGTCGAAACGCGGGCGTAACCGATGCGGGCCATGGGGTGTCACTCCAGGGTAGTAGGCCCACCCGAAACACCACACCTGCAATAGTCGCTGTCAACGGAGCGCCGTGAGTGCGCCCACTAAGGCGAGGCCGATGTGCTACTTCCCGGCGCAACACCGCGCGCTGAAAGGCTGTGCCATGCCCCGGATCACTTGCCTTCATACGGCCCAGAGCAACATCGCGGTCTTCGATGCCGCCCTAGCGGCGGCCGGCTTGACCGGGGTGACGCTACACCATGAGGTGCGCGCCGACCTTCTTGCCGCAGCGGAGCGGGAGGGTGGGCTGACGATGCAGATCGCGCAGCGGACCGCTGAGGCACTGCAAGGCTTGAGCGACGGGGCCGACGTCGTTCTCCTGACGTGCTCAACCTTGGGGCCGGCCGCGGAGATCGCTGCTGACGATGCGACGATCCCGATCTTACGGGTCGATGCAGCCTTGGCGGCCGAGGCCGTCAAGGATGGAGGCAGCGTCGTGGTACTGTGTGCTGTCGAGACGACGGTGGAGCCGACAAGGCGGCTGTTCGAATCGGCGGCACTGGCGACCGGGGCAGAGGTGACGGTGTGCCTGGTTCCTGGTGCGTGGGAGGCGTTCAAGGCTGGCGACCGGGATCGCTACTTGGCCATAGTCGCCGAAGCCGCAGAGGACGCCATGCGAGGCGGCGCGACGCGGGTTGCACTGGCGCAAGCTTCGATGGCG
Organism: Methylobacterium sp. WL103; assembly: GCF_008039885.1. Lineage (NCBI taxonomy): Bacteria > Pseudomonadati > Pseudomonadota > Alphaproteobacteria > Hyphomicrobiales > Methylobacteriaceae > Methylobacterium > Methylobacterium sp. WL103. Next base: position 18,177 of record NZ_VRUX01000028.1, on the reverse strand, counting down.
GAGGCCAGCAACTTGTTACCTACCGCTCAACGCGCCCTCAGCAGCCCGACCGTTGGCCTCACGGCAGCCGCCACAGCCGCCGCCAGCGTCACATCAGCCCTTAGGCCCGACGCGCCAAGCGTCACATAAAGTCGAATCGACCCTGTTGTGACGAGGACGAGCGCTCCGCCGGTTACGTCACGCCGGGGTATACCTTCATGTTAGCAATGCCGATTTGCTTCGGTGCTGACTGTGATAGGCAATGGTTCGCTCCTTTTGTTGAAGTTTCTACGCCAACTTTACGGATGCAATATGCGAAAGTTTTTGGTGACTATCCCGTATGAGGCTTCAAAAATGATGGGGATATGAGCGGCATCACCCGCCTCTTATACACGGGAGCTGCATATTCACTGACGAGCCAACCGAATTTCCGACGGGCTCATCCAATGTTGAAACGCGGACTGGAAAAACCATTTTTGATATGGATAGGGGATCCCAGATGCATCCAAAAGTTTTTATTTCCTACAGCTGGACCACGCCCGACCACGAGGCATGGGTAATTCGATTTGCAGAAGAACTACGCAGCCAAGCCGTTGATGTGATTCTCGACAAATGGGACTTGCGCGAGGGGCATGATGCAAATGTTTTCATGGAACAAATGGTCTCACGAGAAGACATAAAAAAGTAGTAATGATTTGCGATAAGAAGTATGCAGAAAAGAGCGATCAGCGATCTGGTGGCGCAGGAACTGAAGCGCAGATCATATCTGCTAGTCTTTATACTAAGACAGATCAAAACAAATTTGTCGCGGTTGTGCGCGAGCGTAATGCAGATGGGCATGCCTACTTGCCAACTTATTATAAAGGTCGAATATACATCGATCTTATAGATGAAGCTCGATATGGAGAGGAATTTGATCGTCTCTTGAGATGGATTTATGATAGACCGCTTTATGCAAAGCCCGAAATGGGCAAGCCTCCAGCTTTTTTGAATTTGGATAGCCCGGTCAAACTTACCACCGCCGTTCCACTGCGTCGCGCAGTCGATGCCATAAAGGCCGGGCGTGATCAAGCTGAAGCATTTTCAGAACAGTACCTTGATGTAATAATATCAGAATTGAATCAATTTGTTCTTGAGGGCGGCGGAGAAAACTTTGATGAAAAAATCTTAAAAAGCATCGACGACTTTATTCCCTATAGAAACGAGTTGGTTGAATTCTTCATTAATGTAGCCACATACCGACCAACCGAGGCTATGGCTAAAGTCATACACCGATTTTTTGAAAAGCTGATCGTTTTCAATTATCCACGTGATAACCGCGGCTATAACAACTGGAGTTTCGATAATTTTAAATTCATTAGCAACGAGATTTTTTGTATTACATTGGCATTATGATTTGGCGCGAACGTTTTGACATGGCTGCTAGTGTGATTCATGTTGATTATTATATAGGCGACCTGAGCAACCAACGCTCCCAGCCCATGAGTACTTTCCGAGAGTTCGTGGATCATTTGCAGTCTATTCAAGCTAATGACCAGCGTCAGCAAGCAAGAAAAATTTCACCACAGGGTTCTCTTTTAGAGAAACGCAGCCAAGGCGTGGGGGTTGAATTTCGATACATTATGGCGGCTGATTTTATTCTCTTTCTTGCAGGAAGCGTTCGAAACATTCGGTGGTATCCTTTCACACTCGTCTATGCCACCATCCGTTCCGTGTCCTTTGAAATATTCGCACGATCTTCATCACTTGCATATTTTAGCAAAATAAGACCAATGCTCGGCGTGTCGGACATAAACGAATTTCGTCAGCTTATAGATAAACTTGAAGCGTCAGATACCCTTCCGCGATTTGATTACAGTACGATCAGCCCGGTCAGTCTAACTTTTGCAGCTCAGATTGGAACTAGACCATAGACATAATTATACACTGGTGCGAAAATATTATTGGTGCCGCGGTGGTGCAGAAACTAGGTTTTCTTTCGCGCACGGCCTTCTGCTTGTCCAGCCGGCGACGATCCGAGCCGCGCGAGATGGATCGATGCCGGCGGCCTCTTTCAACCGGTCAGGCTCGGCCTCGACGATCTCGAAGGCGCCTTACCCCAAGGCCGTGCCGATGCGCTTGGCCATGGCCGGGTCGATACCGCGCATGTATCCTGAGGCGAGATACCTCTCGATGCCATCCACGCCGGTCGGCTGCGTGACCTTCAGGGTCTCGGCCTTGAACTGAAGTCCGTGTTGCCTGTCGGTAAACCAGAGGACGGTCGCAACCACACACTCACCAGCGCTGATGGCCGGGGCATGGCCGATTACTGGCAAGAGATCGCGCCTGCCGCGCGCCTGGACCTTCAGGACGCAGAAGCCGCTGTCGGCGTTGTGGAAGGTCACTCGCTCGACGGTGCCGGCGAGCGTTTCCTTCGGCGGCGGGGCATGGGTCGGTGGCCGGGCGTTCACAGGGGCATGATCGTCTCAGGCTGAAGTCACGGGTGCCAAGCTGATTGATCTGCTATCTATGTCCCTGGATCAATCGGCAGCACCCCATCTACGAGGCCCTCCGCGATGCCCGCTACAGCGAACGCGCCGCGTGCCAGAATCCTTCAGCTCGCGAAGCTCGTCGCCGCTGATCTTCGACGGGGGCAAATGACGGCAGGGTTGCAGACCGTCGGACTTGCGCTGTCCGATAATCCGGTCGCCGTGATCGTCGTGCTCGACCTGCTGATCAAAGAGGTTGGCAAAAAGCGTCCCAACGACGCTTTGTGCGAGGCTCTTCTTTTCATGATAGGGCAAGCGCTCGACGAGACGCGGATGGCGGTCGAAGGCGGCAGCGAACCGGCGAAGAACCTCGTTAAAGAGGTCCGGCAGAAGCTCGTTACGGCGGCCGAGAGTGGCCTATTGCCACCCGAAGTGATGATGGTGGTTGGCCAGCAATTTACAGCGGCCAAGCTCGATCTTGGCGATGAGTTGCGTGCCCTCATCCTTGCTCTCTCCGAGCAGGCCGCCTCACACGGCCCGTCGCTCAGTCCCGACGACATCACCACGCATTATGCCGCCATGGCCGAGGCTTTCGGTCACGACCCTTTCCTCATCCACGGGCAACTCTCCGAGCAATTGGCTGCCTTTCCGGCTGACCAGCGTTCCGTGATCGCTGGGTCCTTCGTCGCCTCGGAGGTGGCATCGATGCGGGAGGCTGCTCTTGGATGGCTGCTCGATCCAAACCCCTCAGTGGTCGAGCAGGTGGCCCGGAACCTCGTAGTAGCTGCTCAACACGGAGGCATATCTGCGGCAAGCGCAGAGCGCCTCGTCATGATGCGCCCGTGGCTTACAGAGGCCGCACAAGCAACGCTCGACTCGGCAGTTCGCGCTTGCCGGCAGCGCGGCCTGCAATCTGCTATTAAGCCGGCGGTTCAGATCAGCGCAGTCATCGCCTCGGGGTGCGATGGAGCCGGCGCACAGAGCGTCTTCGTGATCCTCAAACGAGGGCGAAAACTTGCACTGGCCTCCCTTTTGGTTAAGCACGGCTTTGGGGTACGAGACGCTTGGGTCCGAGAGGATCTCAGCCGGCGCGAGAGCGATCAGTTCCTTGCCGAGGTTGGCCGCCAACTCGATACGTTCGATGCCTCGCCCGAGATCGCGCAGTCGCTCATAGCGCACCACCTCGCAACCAATATCGACCGCCAGGAGCCACCTCCGTTTGGCTTGGTTCAATTTCTCGAGGCCGTGAGTCCCGGTCAGGTCCGACCCGAGCGGATGGGAACTGAATTGCTGATAGAGCAGCTTCTCGACGGCGTCCCGTCCGAGCGGCAATCGCCGAAAGCCATCGCGGCCGCGCTCGCTGATTCGAAGCTTTGGCCGAGAGAGTATGCCTTCCTGCAATCGTGGTTCGAGCCAAGCGATACCCCTCCTGCCACCGCCCGTAAGGAGGGAACGAAGAAGCAGCGGGAGGAAGCCGCCTTGCGAGATCTTATCTCCCCGCAGCGAGGGCGTTGGGCCGAACTGCTAGCCTGGACGGCTAAGGCGGCCCAGGATGAGGTTGAGGGCGAAGAGCGTATCGACTTCGCACTGGTAGCCCGTGAACTTCTCGGAAATCGACCTCTGGCGGAAATACCGCTCGCTGTCTGGATCGCGAAAAACACGGTTGCGGCTTCAGCAGGTTGACTGAACGGCACTCGGTAAGTTGGCACAGTAGCGGATGGTCAGCCAGGAAACTACTAATCTGCAATGGACATCCGTCCCTACAAAAGCCGAGATGACGAAGCTTCGGTGCTCGCGGTCTTCGACCGGACGTTCTGGTTCTCTCATTCGTTTTTAAAAAGACATGAGCAGACCGAGGGTCGTCAGCATCTTAAGCTTCTATTGGAATACTCCAAAACTCTTATTGCTGAGCTAGACGACTCTGTAATTGGCTTCATCACTGTAGATTACGAAGGCTACATCTCCGCATTGTACGTCGGCCAGAGCAGCATTGGTGTCGGATCAGCTCTGCTGCGAGCGGCAGAAGATCGTCATCGACGCTTCGAGCTTCACGTTTTTGAAGAAAACTTTTTGGCCGTGAAATTTTGCACAGCGCGGGGCTTTGCGGTGGTCGATGAGGATACGCAGATCGATAGCCTAGGTCGCCGGCACCGCCGATACGCTATGGAGCGCGCCAACGGTTCCACCGCCTATCGGTAGCTGAGGAGCCTTCGGCAAAGCTGGGAAATGCGCTGGCTCAGCTCAGAGAGTCACCCCGCGGCTTCGGGGTTCGTTCTCACAGAAAACCGATCCCGCGCCGTGATGCGGTCGGCGGGTAGGTCTCGGACGTTACCCTGGAAAATCTCCTGGCTAAGGAAGGTGCGCTCGATCTCGAACCGATCCTCTTCAACATCGATGTACCAACAGCGCCGCCGGCCGCTCCAGCGATAGCTGCGCGCCTTCAGTACGTCCTTCGTGGTAATAGGCGAGCCTGCGGCCCAGATGCGCACCGTGGGCTTGCGGGCAGTTTCGAGCAGGCATGACAGCGCGAGGCGGCCGGAGGCCCTTAATGGGGCTGCTAGCAGCGCCATGAGGGCATGGCAGTCGTCGATGGCGCGATGCCCGTTATGGAAGAAGCCGTAGTCGGTGAGTAGATAGCCAAGCTTCATGCCCTCGTGGCCTTCGTCACGCCATGGCACCTGATGGCAGGAACAAGCCCAGTTCTTCTCGGCAAAGATTGGCCAGCGGCCCTCGCACATCTGGCGGTCGAAGCTGGCGTTGTGAGCGATCACCACGGCGGCATCGGCGGTCATCGCGCGCACGGCCGCATCGTCGATGCGCTGGCCAGCCACGTCGGCATCCGTGATGCCGGTCAACCGCGTGACCTCGGGCGGGATCGGCTTGCTCGGTTGATGAAGCTGGTTGAGCGTCTCGAGCACCCGGTAGACGCGGCCGCTCGCGCCGTACTCGAACTTGATGATGCCAAGCTCGATCACCTCGTCGCGTGCGTGATCGATTCCCGTGGTCTCTGTGTCGAGGATCAGCCCAATGAACGTCGGCTCGTCGGCTGGATCCATGAGATCGACAAACGGTCTGACACGCCGCAGCACCCGGTAGTCGCCAGTGCCCTGAAGCACGCTTGCGATGCTGTCGAGGGCTTCCGTCACTGCTGTTGTGTCCAGTTCCAAACCTCGCCATCGCTCAGCCATTGGAGGCCGCGACTCGACACGGGAGCAGGACACGGTCACGGCCTCCCAGCCAGACCTTCTAAAGCTGAGTCCCCAAGGAAATTAGCGCGGCTTGGATTCATCACATCGAGGGCCGAGCTCTCAGGCGGCTCTATGGCTTACTCGCGGCCTTCTTCGACGGCTCCGTGGGTTTGATGCTTCCCGTCTCGGAGACACGTTCACGAGCCTGATCGAGGCGCTTCTTCGAGGCGATAAGCTCGCGCTGTGAGCTGCCAAGCTGGCCCTTGGCCGTGTCGCGCGCGACAACAGCTTGACCAAGCTCCTCGCGTGACGAGGCAAGTTTGCCTTGCCACTCACGGACAAGGTCGATGTTTGCCTGCTCCAACTCTCTCTGACGACTCACGAAGCCGCTTCTTTCAGTCTGAAGCAGGCTGACCTCAGTCGTGAGATTGCGGTTCGCTGACGCTGTGTTCGCGTAGGCTCCCCAACCTGCAAAGGCAAAAACCCCCAGGATGAGAGGAAGCAACTGAGCACGGGTTGGCTTCCACGCAAACATCGCCTGCGTTTTCCAGTGTATTAGTTCGAGCAGGCGAGGCATGGCCCGTTTATCTCTCGTTGCAACTGAGCGGACACGTTTTGTCCGAACGGCTGATCGACCAGATTTTTGACAATGCCCAGGCAGCATTAACGCTTGGTTGCCATCAGGATCGTAGCCCTGCGTTTGCTGCGCAACTTTTGTTAAGAGCAAGGAGCATCAAGACTGGACGAGGGTTCGATGCTTTGGACGTTGCCCCGTCCGCCGGCGATCACCCGTAGGTTATCGAGATCGAAGGACGGATGCTTCCCTATTGCGACGGCTTTGGCCTTCAGTGTCACGTCGCCTTAGCCGTCCGCTACCGTGCGTCCTGCATGTCCCATAATGGCGTTGTAAACGCGCGGGCTGATTTCTGCCTCCTCGCAGATCGTCGTGAAGAGGTGCCGCCACCGGTGATACGGCTGCACATTCGGATCGGGGACGATGGGCCGGACGAACTTCGGCATCCGGTTTAGCAGGCCGGCAAGCGGGCCTAGCACATCGCCGCCGTTGCCGGGCGGGAGGAAGAACACCTCGCGCTGTTTCAAACCTTCACGGAGCCGTGAGGCAGCACTACGCACACACATTGTGGTTGCGATAATGCTAAGCTAGAACAACCTATGATAGAAAAATTGTATGCCCAGAGGTTGCCGTGGAACCATCAGAATGCTGCATCTTCCGAATCGTAGCCGCCTCGGTTGTCGGCGCGCTCATAAGCGCGGTCATGCTTGCAGATCAGCCACTACTTCTAGCTTTTTTTATTGTACCCTTAGGTGGGTCAGTAATGGCAATTGCTGCAATGCTTTTGTTTCAGTTCGTTCGGCAATACGTATCCAAAGAGCCAATCGGGCTTGACCCGAAAGCAGACTACTTTGTGCGAAAAATCGGATTTCGATAGATTATAGATTAGACATTCTCGACTGAAGCTGCGCGATGATTCGGCTCGCCGCCGCGCAAGTGTTGCTTACCGTCGCCCTGAGTGAAAGCGGTAACGCCAGCCCTCCTCCATCCTGCGCTCCTCCGCACTCTCCTCTGGGACGGGCTCCAACCGCAACAGAATCATCGCGAAGCCGTTCTGCTGGACATACACTTGCTCGTTGAGAACCGGCGCACGGAGGTCGCGCTTCTTATCGATCCAGAGATCAGGACTGCACGCGGCGATGTCGCTCGCGATGCTCGGTTGATTCGGACTCCTGTGAAAGAGCGATTGCTCCGGGACCGGGCTTCCGACGGCGCAGACGATGGCCGGGAAGGAGAGGCTGCGGTAGCAACGCTGCACCCGGCCGTTGCCCGCCACGACGATGGCGATCCGCTCGGCGTGGTACTGGACGTAGGCCCGGGCCGCCGTCTCCTTACCGACCGCGAATTCGCGCGCGAGCGCAAGAACGTGCTGCAGATCGGGCTCGCGAAACGCCGTCATAGCCCCCCGTAGGAGGTGCGGAGGCATCAGCAGGAGGCTGGCAAAGCGGTTGGCCTCGACCTCCCTGCGCTGCCGCGGGTCGTCCGCCTTGGCCGTGATGCGCAGCATGTCGGATTTCTTGCACGAGAACCGGTCAGGCTGATCGGGGATGTGGTGCGCCATCAGGAAGTGGCCGAGTTCGTGCGCGATGGTGAAGCGGCGACGCGGTTCGCCCCCGCGCTTGGCGAGGATGGTGCCGTCAGACCGCTTCGCGTCGGTGACGAGGCCGCCCTCGAACGCCTCGGTTTCGAGGTCCTCGACCTTCAGGATGCCGAGGCGTGCGCATAGCTCCTGGATCGGCACGGGTACCGGAAGGTTCGGCTCGGCCTGTAGGATGCGTTTGACGAGCGCCTCCGGCGAGCCCGCATCTGCAAGGTCCTTCCTATTGATCTGCATGCGCGGACACCTCCGTACTTCCGAGGCGATCCATCAGGTTGCCATGCACCTGCGATCCCAAGACCAGGTTGCAAGGGAGTGCGCGCGAGCAGTACCTCAACCGCCCCATCGTGAGCAAAGGCCATGCTGGCGTGGCATGGCGGTCCCTGTGATCCCGACGGCATCGGGGGAGCTAAGATCGCTGCCGCGCTCGCCAAGCTGTCACAGCGGCGACCGCTAGGCCGAACAGGTTTTCTCAAGTTCATGGAGTGGTGACATCGCGCTCAGACGCTCGGCTTGCCTAGCCCAAGATGGCCGTGCGCCTCGGCGGGCGTCATCAGTCGAACGGCCTCATCCGAAAAGCCAAGCTCGTGCAACTCGCGCCGTTGCCGATTCGTGATCATCAACGATACGGCGGGAGCTGATGCAGGCGGGGTCTCCGTTCCACCCGAATGGGCGTCATTCGCTCCGCGCAAACGGTCAACATATGCTTTTTCTTCGGCTGCCTGATTGAAGAGCGCTCGGAGATAGTCGTCGGTCCCTGACATCGGCGATGCTGCCTGCCTCCCTGCTGTATCAACGGTATACTCGGCCGCCCACTCCTTTGATAAGCCCATGTTGACATACATCGCGTGCCGAGTTTCTCGCAGCAAGCGCAGACTTTCGCTGGCCCTCGGGGTGGGGCTGTTCATCCGGGAGGCTACTCAGAGGCAATGCATATCCGTCTCTACAAGTGCGGAGTTGACGAAGCTTTAGTGCTTGCGGTGTTCGACCGGACGTTCCCCGTCTCTCATTCGTTCTTGGAACGCAGTGAGCAGACCGAGGGGCGGCAGCATTTGGAGCTTCTGCTGGGACACCCGGAAACCCTGATTGCAGAGTTCGACGGCTCGGTGATCGGCTTCATCACCGTGGATGATGAAGGCTACATCTCCGCCTTGTACGTAGATCCCCCATATGCCGGCCAGGGGATAGGATCAGCTCTCTTACAGGAAGCACAGAAACGTCACCGGTGGCTGCGCCTCCACGTCTTTGCCAAGAACGTTCTGGCCGTTGATTTTTATCGGTCTCGGGACTTCGCCGTTATCGAAGAGGATTCTCAAATCGATAGCTCAGGTCGTCGGCACCGACGGTTTGAAATGGAACGTCGCCGTACTTGAGGTTATGCATTGCCCACTGCAAGCTGCGGTATGTGCTGCACTGACACGCACAATGTTCGAGGAAATAAATTAAAAAAGGCCACCTTCGAAGGCGGCCTTTTCGGATCTTCGTTTCAGTATGCTGCGTGGACTAGAAGTCCATGCCGCCCATGCCACCGCCCATGCCGCCACCGCCCATGCCGCCACCGCCGGGCATCTGCGGAGCTTCCTTCCTCGGAGCCTCGGAAATCATCGCCTCGGTCGTGACGAGCAGACCGGCAACCGACGCTGCACCCTGTAAGGCAGCCCGCACAACCTTTGCCGGATCAACGATGCCGGCCTGAAGCATGTCAACATACTCTTCCGTCTGAGCGTTGAAGCCGTAGGTCGCGGACGAGTTCGCGAGGATCTTGCCGACGACTATCGAGCCCTCGACACCCGAGTTCTGGGCGATCTGACGGATCGGAGCTTCAAGTGCCTTCAGGACGATCTTGATGCCGGCCTGGACGTCGGGGTTGTCGTTCGAGAGGCCCTGAACGGCCGCCTTGGCGCGGAGCAAGGCGGTGCCGCCGCCGGGGACGATACCCTCTTCCACTGCCGCACGGGTGGCATGAAGCGCGTCATCAACGCGGTCCTTCTTCTCCTTGACCTCGACCTCGGTCGAGCCACCGACACGGATGACCGCGACGCCACCAGCGAGCTTGGCCTGACGCTCCTGGAGCTTTTCCTTATCGTAGTCCGAGGTGGTCTCTTCGATCTGCGCTTTGATCTGAGCCACACGTGCTTCGATGTCGGCCTTGTCGCCGGCACCGTCGATGATCGTGGTGGTCTCCTTGTCGATGCGCACCCGCTTGGCGTGGCCCAACATCTCGAGGGTGACGTTCTCGAGCTTGATGCCGAGGTCCTCGGCGATCATCTGACCCTTGGTGAGCAGGGCAATGTCTTCGAGCATGGCCTTGCGGCGATCACCGAACCCCGGAGCCTTCACGGCCGCGACCTTGAGGCCGCCGCGCAGCTTGTTCACCACGAGGGTGGCGAGCGCCTCGCCCTCGATGTCCTCGGCGATGATGAGCAGCGGCTTGCCCGTCTGCACCACGGCTTCAAGAATCGGCAGCAGGGCCTGAAGCGAGCCGAGCTTCTTCTCATGGATGAGGATGTAGGGATCCTCGAGATCCGCCATCATCTTCTCGGCATTGGTGATGAAGTACGGGGAGAGGTAGCCGCGGTCGAACTGCATGCCCTCGACGACGTCGAGTTCGGTCTCAGCCGTCTTGGCCTCCTCGACGGTGATGACACCCTCTTTGCCGACCTTCTCCATGGCATGGGCGATCATCTCGCCAATTTCCTTGTCACCATTGGCTGAGATCGTGCCGACCTGCGCGATTTCCTCCGATGAGGCGACCTTGCGTGCGCGCTCACCGATGTCCTTCACGACAGCGGCCACAGCGAGATCGATGCCGCGCTTGAGATCCATCGGGTTCATACCAGCGGCCACGTACTTCACACCCTCGCGGACGATGGAGGCAGCAAGCACGGTCGCCGTCGTAGTGCCGTCGCCCGCGATGTCGCTCGACTTCGAGGCCACTTCACGCACCATCTGGGCGCCCATGTTCTCGAACTTGTCGGAAAGTTCGATCTCTTTGGCGACGGTGACGCCGTCTTTGGTGATGCGGGGCGCGCCGTAGCTCTTGTCAATCACGACGTTGCGGCCCTTTGGACCGAGCGTGACCTTCACCGCGTTGGCAAGGAGCTCGACGCCACGCAGCATCTTCTCGCGGGCATCGACCGAAAAACGAACGTCTTTGGCAGCCATGGGTATGGTCTCTTCAATGCTATTACGCCCTGAGGCACGCCACAGCGGCCGCCTCGAAAGGGCAGGTCATTGGAATTGCGAGCGGCGCGAGCGATTTAGGCGATGACGCCCATGATGTCTGTTTCCTTCATGATCAGAAGGTCCTGACCGTCGATCTTGACCTCGGTGCCGGACCACTTGCCGAACAGCACGCGATCACCGGCCTTCACATCGGGAGCGTTGATCCGCCCAGCTTCATCCCGAGCACCGGGACCGACTGCGATGACCTCGCCCTCCTGCGGCTTCTCCTTGACCGTGTCCGGGATAATGATGCCGCCCTTGGTCTTCTCCTCGCCTTCGATACGACGGAGAACCACGCGGTCATGCAGCGGACGAAATTTCATTTTCGGATTCCAATCGTCCTGCCGATCACGTTGCACGGGTACGATGCTCGGATCGCAGGAGAGGCGGCGGCTGCAAATTCAAAAGCTACCGCGCCAAGCGGTCATTAGCACTCAATCGACTGGACTGCTAATAATCGTTTGCCCCAGCCGGATTTTGTTTTGGGCGCGTATGCGTGAGATCGGTTCGATATGTGGGACCGGCGTTACGGTGAAACGGTGGTCAACTTCTCGTACTGGTTGTATAAAAAGTTTTGCTTCCTTGCGGAGACCGGATGCCGACAAACGCTGCCGCTAAAAAGTTGCCTGAGGGCGAGATAACGTTTCGTGGTCGGGGGCACGGAGTGCTGACGGGGCTCAAGCTGCTTCTTAGGGTGTGCCCGCATTGCTCACAGCGGAACGAGTGGCGGGCGGCGGAGAAGGGCTTCTGCCAATGGTGCGCTTATGTCCCGCTGTTAAGTGATGCCGAGGCCGCCAAGGCGGCATAAAGTTGGCTCCGCTCAAACAACGCCCAGCAAGTTGTATGTTGTTCCATAGACGATGATCCGCCCGGCGAGGAACAGGCAGTCGCCAAGAATTGTAATACTTCGGGCCAACTGATGCCACGGCTTCCATATATGTGAATCAGATCGCCTTCACAGCAGATTCCTGGACAACCTGTTATAGGTCAACCTCTGCCGGTAATTGCCCGTAGCTTGTCGAGATCGAAGGACGGAAGCTTACATATTGCGATAGCTTTGGCCTTCAGCGTTACGTCGCCGTAGCTCTCTGCCACTGTGCGTCCGGCATGACCCATGATCGCGTTGTAGACACGTGGGTTGATCTCAGCTTCCTCACAAATTGTAGTGAAAAGGTGCCGCCACCCATGATTCGGCTGGACGTTCGGGTCGGGCACTATGGGCCGAACGAACTCCCGCATCCGATTCAGCAGGCCGGCGAGCGGGCCAAGGACATCGCCGCCTTTGCCGGGCGTGAGGAAGAGCGGTCCCTCTGCGCTCGCCGCGACGAAGGACGGAAAGCCAAGCTCGACCAGTTGCTGGTGCAGCACCACGTCCCGCGCTTCGTCGGTTTTTACCGTGCCGGCCTCGGGCGTGATGTTGATGATCCACAGATCACCTTCGCGGCGAAGGTCCTGCCGCCGCAACTGGCCCATCTCTCCAACCCGCGCACCGCTGAATGCGCAAAGCCATGGAAGCCAGCGCTTCGCGGCGGCTGTGCGCGGGTTCTCATGCTCACCGGCAACGTAGTGCAGCGCGGCCGAGAGGATCGCGTGAACCTCGACCTCGACGAAACCCTTCGCCCGAACGCGCTGCCTCTTGCCGATCTTGATCGTCAGTCCAGACGCTGGGTTCGCCGGGAGCTTCCGATTGATCACCGCCCAGCCGAACAGCGTCTTCAGCGCTGCGAGATCGCTGTCCTTCACCGTCTTGGCAGATGGCACTTTGCCGGTGCGCTTCGAGGGTGTTGCCAGCCGATAGTCCTTGAAGGCGACGATGTCCTCCGCCGTCACCTGCGTGGCATCGTCGTGCTTCAGGAAAGCGATGAGGTAGCGGACCGTCTTATCGTAGCTCTCGTGTGTGCTGGGCTTGCGACCGGCGCCCTTCGCCTCCTGCCACCATGCGTCGAACAGGCCGGTCAGGGACAACGGCTTCGGGCCTCCGCGTTGCGTCAGCGCGCGAGAGGGTGTCGGGATCGAAGGCGCCGCCGCGCCAACATGCCCGTCGGCTTCCCTGGTAGAATCGTGAGCGGGCGAATCATCGAGGCCGATCTCACCCTGCGCAGCACGACCGAGAGTGAGGCTTGCCCTCTGAAGTGCGACGCCGACAGCCCTCGCCAGCTTCGTCCGGCTCCACTCATCGACGACGAGGCCGTTGCGGGCGAGGATCCTGTCGGCCTCCGCGAAGCACCTGTGCCGCATCGAGCGGTAGAACAGGTTCGTGATCGGCACCGTGCCGGTCACGCCCGGCTGCGCCTCGGTTTCGGGCAATGGCACGGCCGTCCAAAGCGTCGGGTAGAGGTCGGTGTGCCAACCAACCTGGAAGCTCGGATCGTCGTGGTGCAGGTATAGCCACTGCTCGTGAGCGGAGGTGGCAAGGGCGTGAGCTTCGCGCTCCGTCAGCGTGCGCGCGCCGCCTCGGAGGTTGGCCCAACGTGCCTCGACCTCGGCCGAGCGCTTGGCGTAGCGGACACGAGCCTCGGCCGGGTCCTTCGTCTCAAGGCTGAAGAGTTCCTCGCGCTTGCCCACGAGGTCGCGCAGGTCCTTCGGCACGGCACGCCGGAACCAGAAGACGCGGGTTTTAGGGTGGGGCCAGGGCTGCGCCATTCTCAGGGCCATTTGTATCACCCGATTGTATCACTCGGGCTGCCCTAAGTCTCTGATTTTGCTGATTTGCTTTGCGGTTCAGCGGCTTAGCCGGCTGATGGTGCCCAGGAAAGGACTCGAACCTTCACCTCTTGCAAGACTGGTACCTGAAACCAGCGCGTCTACCAATTCCGCCACCTGGGCTCGTCGGGCGCTCGGCGCCGACGAAGGCTCGTTTAGGGGGTGGCGTCGGTGGCGTCAATCGGGATTCCGCATCGCGGGCACTCGTCGGTCCGATACCACCACGGCCCGTTCCGGCGAGGCGCCGGTCGGGTCGTGGTCCGCTGCGCCGGGTGCCGGCATCTCAGATTTGTGCGGCCGGCTCGGCGTCCTCCGCGTCCGGCACCCGGGCTCGGTTCGATCGGCGGTCGAGCAGGGAGCGTCCGAGGGCACGGAACGGGGCGGCGAGGCGGCGGGCGTCCTCGGCGCGCTCCATGAAGCGTTCGCCGCTGCGGATCTCCTTGTCGAGGCGGGCCATCGTCCGGGCCAGCGCCGGGTCGTCGTCGTCGAGCCAGATCTCGGTGACGCGGGCGAAGGCGATCACCACGCCCTGGAGCTTGAGCCGGCCGAGGGGGCCTTCCGTGTCGATCCCGGCCGCCGCCAGCATGTAGCGGTGCGAGTTCAGCGCCACGCCGTTCAGCGCGAGCATCGACAGCGGATCGCCGCGGAGGGCGTAGGCGATGCGCCGCAGCGCCGGCTTGTACGGCGTCATCGCGTCGAGGCGGCGCATCAGCACGTCGAACAGGCGCTCGCGCGTCGGCTCCTCGGCGAGGTCCGAACCGTCGTCCTCCAGAACCTTGCGGTCGATGATCCGGGCGAGCCCGCCGAGGACGGCGCCCTTCGAGGGGAACAGGTCGCGCAGCTCCGCGAGGCTCAGACCGGCCTCTCGGGCGATGTCGCCGACCTCGATGTCGTTCCAGGGCTGCTCGGCCGCGAGCCGCATCAAAGCCTCCACCGCCGCCTCGCGCGGGGGCAGCGTCGGCGCCTCGGAGTGAGCGCTCAGCTGGGCCGGCTTGCGGCCCTTCTTCGACGAGCCTGCTGTCTCGGTCATGCGGCCTGCTCCTGGCTTGTCGTGGGCGCGACGCCCGATGGGACGCGCGCCGCGTAAGGGCGATCGATGCGCTGGCACCCGATCCTGCTTCCCGTCCTATGTAGGGATGCGGGCGGACGAGGGCAGTGCCTTTGTGCGCGCTTGCCGCATGACGGCCCGGGAACGACGGATATGACGGGGACGGGCGAGACGCGGTATCCTTCAGATACGCCGGGATCGGGGGGTTACATGCGGATCGTCTGGGCCATGTTCCTCCTCGCCGCCTTCCTCGCGCCGGCGGCGCAGGCCGAGGATGCCGCGATCGCCCGGGATCTCGCCCGGGATCTCGCGCCGACCGGCACGCTCCGGGCGGCGATCAACCTCGGCAACGCGGTGCTGGCGCGCAAGGGGGCGGACGGCGCGCTGTCCGGCGTCGCGGTCGACCTCGCGCGCGCTCTGTCGGAGCGGATCGGCGTGCCGCTGGTCCTCGTGCCCTACGACAGCGCCGGCGCGGTCTCGGAGGCGGCGGCGAGCGGCGCCTGGGACGTCTGCTTCCTCGCACGCGACCCGACGCGCGCCGAGGGTATCGTCTTCACCGCGCCCTACCTCGTGATCGAGGGCGGCTACCTCGTGCCCGCCGCCTCGCCGATCCGCGCGCTGGATGCGGTCGACCGGGACGGCGTGCGCATCGCGGTCGGCCGGGGCAGCGCCTACGACCTGTACCTGAGCCGCACCATCCGCCACGCCACCCTGGTGCGCGCGCCCACCTCGCCGGCGGCGATCGCCCTCTTCGCCGAATCCGGGCTCGAGGTGGCGGCCAACGTCCGCCAGCCGCTGGAGGCCTACGCCGCCGCGCATCCCCAAGTGCGCATGCTGCCCGGCCGCTTCATGGAAATCGCCCAGGCGATGGGCGTGCCGAAGGGCCGGGACGCGGGCGCGGCCTACCTGCGCCGGTTCGTCGAGGCGATGAAGGCCGACGGCTTCGTGGCGAAAGCGTTGGACGCCAACGGCCAGGCGGCGACGGTGGCGCCGGCCGAGTGAGCATCAGGGTCTCGGCCGGGGAGGCGCGCCTGCGGCCCCGCGCCTACTCCGCCGCCACCCGCGGCGGCGACGGGTAGGTCCGCCCGTCGTTGGCGGGTCTCGCCGGGGATGTGAGCCCTGCGTCTTCCGGGTCGTCGCGCTCGCCGACGAAGCGCACGAACAGGCGCACGATCAGGCGGGAAAGGTCGTCCATCAGCACGAAGATCGCCGGCACGAAGACCAGCGAGAGGCCGGTGGAGACGATGAGGCCGCCGATCACCGCGATCGCCATCGGCGCGCGGAACTCGCCGCCGATGCCCAAAGCCATCGCCGAGGGCACCATGCCGGCGGCCATGGCGATGGTGGTCATCACGATCGGCCGGGCGCGCTTGCGGCCCGCATCGATGATCGCGGTGGCGCGGTCGACGCCGCGGCTCATCTCCTCGACGGCGAAGTCGACGAGCATGATCGCGTTCTTCGTCACCACGCCCATCAGCATCAGGATGCCGATGACGACGGGCATCGAGATCGGCTTGTGGAACACCAGCAGCCCGAGGATCGCGCCGCCGATCGAGAGCGGCAACGAGAACAGGATCGTCATCGGCTGCAGGAACGAGCCGAACAGCAGGATCAGCACGCCGAACACCATCATCAACCCGGCGCCCATGGCCAGGGCGAAGCCGGAGAACACCTCGCCCATCACCTCGGCATCGCCGGTCTGGCTGATGGTCACGCCGGGCGGCAGGCTCTTGGCGGTGGGCAGCTGCATGACCTGGTCGATCAGGGAGCCCAGCGCGTCGGAGCCCTGCATGTCGCCCTCCAACGCCACGCGGATCGCCCGGTCGTAGCGGTCGATCGCCGTCGGACCCTGGCCGAGGGAGAGGTCGGCCACCGTCGAGAGCGGCACCGCGGCGCCGCCCTTGACCGGGACCTTGAGGGTCTCGAGCTGGGCGAGGTCGCCGCGCAGGCGGTCGGGCAGCTGCACCCGGATCGGCACCTGCCGGTCCCGGGCGTTGAACTTGGCGAGGTTGGCGCCGATGTCGCCGATGGTGCCGACGCGCACCGTCTCGGCGATGAGGTCGGTCGAGACGCCGAGGTCGGCGGCGACCCCGGCCTTGGGGCGGATGCGGATCTCGGTGCGGTCGAGCGGTGCGGTCGAGATCACGTTGACGAGGTGGGGCACACCGGCCGCCTCGCGCTGGAGACGCTGGGACACGTCGGCGACCACCGCCTTGTCCGGCCCGGCGATGATCAGCGCGAGGTCGCGCTGGCCGCCCTCGCGCAACGCCCAGAACCGGATGTCGGGCTGCTGCCGCAGGATCGCGCCGACGGCGACGTCGACCTCCTTCTGCGTGCGGTGGCGGGTGTTCTTCGGCGTCAGGTTGATGGTCAGCGAGGCGAGCCGGACCTCCTTCTTGCCCGGCAGCTGCCGGCCGCCATCCACGAACACGCTGCGCACCTCGGGCAGCGTGCGGATCTTGTCCACGAGGGCGTCGGTCACCCGCGTCGTCTCGGCGAGCCGGGCGCCGGGCGGCAGCTCGACCACGAACAGGGTGCGGGCGGCGTCCTCGGCCGGCAGGAAGCCGGAGGGCAGCAGGCCGGTCGACATGATCGAGGCGGCAAAGCACGCCAGCCCCGCCACGAGGGTGACGAACTTGTGCCGGACCGACCACGCAACCAGGCGGGTGTAGCCGCGCATGATCACGCCTTCGCGCGTGTCCTCCGGCCCGTGGTCGCGCAGGAAGTAGGCGGCGAGCAGCGGGGTGATCAGGCGCGCGACCAGCAGCGACATGAACACGGCCGCCGCGATCGTCAGGCCGAACTGCTTGAAGTACTGCCCGGCGATGCCGCCCATGAACGAGACGGGGGCGAAGATCGCGATGATCGTCGCGGTGATGGCGATGACGGCAAGCCCGATCTCGTCGGCCGCCTCCAGGGCCGCGCGGTAGGGCGACTTCCCCATCCGCATGTGGCGGACGATGTTCTCGATCTCGACGATGGCGTCGTCGACCAGGATGCCGGTGACCAGCGTGATCGCCAGAAGGCTCACGGCGTTGAGCGAGAAGCCCAGCGTGCTCATCACCCAGAACGTCGGCAGCACGGAGAGCGGCAGCGCCACCGCAGCGATCAGCGTCGCGCGCCAATCCTTCAGGAACAGCAGCACGACGATGACCGCGAGCGCCGAGCCTTCGAGCAGCCCCAGCATCGCCGAATGGTAGTTGCCGACGGTGTTGGTGACGGAGGTGTCGATCAGGTCGAAGCGCACGCCCGGGTTGGCGGCATGCAGGGCCGCGATCCGGTCGGCGACGCCGACCGAGACGTCGGCGTCGCTCGCGCCCGCCGAGCGCGAGATCGCGAAGGCGACCACCGGCTCGCCGTTGAAGCGGGCGAAGGTGCGCGGCTCCTCGGCGGTG
>NZ_VRUX01000289.1:0-5225 GCF_008039885.1 Methylobacterium sp. WL103 | reverse complement strand
ACCTCGACGGTCGGCGGCGCCTGCCGGGCGCCGGCATAGGCCCGCGGCAGGCTCCCCCGGACGAGGTCGGCCATGATCCGGTCGCGGCTGGCGCCCGACTTGCCGCCGAGCACGATCGCGACGATCTGGCGGTCGTCGGACTTGGCAGCGGTCATTAGGTTGAAGCCGGAATCGCGAGTGTATCCGGTCTTGATGCCATCCACGCCCTCGACGTTGCCGAGCAGGTGGTTGTGGTTGCCGATGGTTCGGCCGCGGAAGGCGAAGGACCGGGTCTGGAAGTAGCGGTAGTAGCGCGGGAAGCGATCTTGGATCGCGCGGGCGAGCACCGTCAGGTCGCGGGCGGTGGTGATCTGCTCGGCATCGGGCAGGCCCGAGGCGTTGGCGTAATGCGTGCGGCTCATGCCGAGCGCATGGGCCTTGGCGGTCATCAGCTCGGCGAAGCGCTCCTCGGACCCGGCGATGTTCTCGCCGATGGCGCAGGCCACGTCGTTGGCCGACTTCGTCACGATCGCCTTGATGGCGTCCTCGACGGCGATGGTCTGGCCGGGGCGCAGGCCGAGCTTGGACGGCGCCTGCGCTGCGGCGTGGGCCGAGATCGTCAGCTCGGAATCGAGCGCGAAACGCCCCTTCTCCATCTGCTCGAACAGCATGTAGAGGGTCATGACCTTGGTGATCGAGGCCGGATGCCGGAGGGCGTCCTCGTTCACCGCATGCAGCGTGCGGCCAGACTTCACGTCGACCACCATCGCGGCGTAGGGCGGGTTGTAGCCGCCGCCCGGGCGGACGTGGCGACCGTGGCGGCGCGCCTCGGCGGGCGAGGCCATCGCGGTCAGCACCGCGGCGGCGGCGAGCGCGGCCGACAGGGCGGGCAGGGTTCGAGAGCGACGGGAAACGCTACGCATCACGACTCATTGCCCTCGACAGACCGGCCGCGACCGGTTTGCAACGCACCATTCAGCTCGGGACGCGCTCGAGGCGTGGCCCGATCGCGTCTGTCAAACACGCTACGGTGATGCAGTTACGGCGCGGTTAATGGAGTCGCCGCAGTTTGCACGTGTACTTCGCAGTGCAAACGTGGATTGACGTTCGATGGTGCGGCGCACAAATATCGTCTGCCGCGTCGACCTGTTCGGCCGAGAATCCTTGCTTGCACCGTCGCGCGGCGAGCCCGCTGCGTCGCAGGAGGCCCACCATGACCCTCGCTTCGAACCCGGCCGGTGAGCTCTCTCGTCAGGGTTTCGCGCGCACCCAGGCCGGCGCCGCCGCGCTGAGCCGAAGCGTCGGCGCCGCCGCCCGCACGAGCCAGACCATCGGGATCGAGTGGATGGACTATCTCAAGCAGGTCAGCTCCGAGGTCGTCGCGACCACCGAGAAGGTCGTGAAGGCCGGTAGCCCGGTGAAGGTGATAGCGATTCAGGGCGACTTCGTGAAGGCCGCGGGCGAACTCTGGATGGCGCGCGCCGGGACCTTCCGCGACCTCTACGCGACCCTGGCGACGGACATGGCGGGCCCGTTCGCGAAACCCTTCGCAAACCCCTTCGCCGCGGCGACGGGCAGGTCCGTAACGGCGGCGACGGAGCCGAAGGCCGCCTGACTCGGAGGCCGGGGCGGCGGGCCGCTCCCGGACAGTTGCGCGCAGACGACTGGCGAAACCGAATCCCGCCCTCTAGATTGGCTCGACGCGGCCGGACCCGTCGCAGCGATGCGACGAGCGACGGCCGGCATGAAGGAGCCGGTTCGATCACGATGACAGACGTCCCGATGCGGGGCACCGCTCATCCCCATACGCGTGTAATCCGGCCCTCCCTCGCGGCGGCGCGATCCGCCGCGGTCGCGTCCGACCCCGGATCGCCGGGCGGGGACGATCGCTCGAACACCGCGATCATCACGCGTACCAAGCCGAAGACCAAGCGACCGAGCCTGTATCGGGTGCTGCTGCTCAACGACGACTACACGCCGATGGAATTCGTCGTGCTCGTGGTCGAGCGGTTCTTCAACAAGACTCAGGAAGACGCCTACCAGATCATGATGCACGTGCATCAGAACGGCGTCGGAGAATGCGGGGTGTTCACCTACGAGGTCGCCGAGACCAAGGTGACGCAGGTCATGGACTTTGCGCGCAAACACCAACATCCTCTGCAGTGTGTTATGGAAAAAAAGTAGGCTCACGCAGCACAAAGGCTCGAGCATTGCCCAGCTTCTCACGCAGCCTTGAACAAGCTCTTCACCGCGCCCTCGCGCTCGCCGGCGAGCGCCGGCACGAATACGCCACGCTGGAGCACCTGCTTCTGGCGCTGGTCGACGACCAGGACGCGGCCGCAGTCATGCGGGCCTGCAACGTCGAGATCGACACGCTGAAGCGCAGCCTCGTCGAGTACGTCGACACCGAGCTCTCCAACCTCACCGGCGACGGCCGCCAGGACGCCAAGCCCACGGCCGGCTTCCAGCGCGTGATCCAGCGCGCGGTGATCCACGTGCAGTCGTCAGGCCGCGAGGAGGTGACCGGGGCCAACGTGCTCGTCGCGATCTTCGCCGAGCGCGAGAGCCATGCCGCCTACTTCCTGCAGGAGCAGGACATGACCCGCTACGACGCGGTCAACTACATCAGCCATGGCATCGCCAAGCGCCCCGGCGCGTCGGAGTCCAAGCCCGTTCGCGGCGCGGACGAGGAAGGCTCGAACGAACGCCCGAGCGACGACGGCGAGAACCGCACCAAGAAGAAGGGCGACGCCCTCGACGCCTACTGCGTCAATCTCAACAAGAAGGCCCGCGACGGCAAGGTCGACCCGCTGATCGGTCGCGAGAGCGAGGTCCAGCGCACGATCCAGGTGCTGTGCCGTCGCCAGAAGAACAACCCGCTCCTCGTCGGCGACCCCGGTGTCGGCAAGACCGCGATCGCGGAAGGCCTCGCCCGCAAGATCGTGCAGAAGGAGGTGCCGGAGGTCCTGGCCGACGCCACCGTGTTCTCGCTCGACATGGGCACGCTGCTCGCCGGCACCCGCTACCGTGGCGATTTCGAGGAGCGTCTCAAGCAGGTGATGAAGGAGATCGAGGCGCACCCGAACGCGGTGCTCTTCATTGACGAGATCCACACGGTGATCGGCGCCGGCGCCACCTCCGGCGGGGCGATGGACGCCTCGAACCTCCTGAAGCCCGCACTCGCCGCCGGCACGCTGCGTTGCATCGGCTCGACCACCTACAAGGAATACCGCCAGTACTTCGAGAAGGACCGCGCCCTGGTGCGGCGGTTCCAGAAGATCGACGTCGCCGAGCCGTCGATCCCGGACGCGATCGAGATCGTGAAGGGACTCCGCCCGTATTACGAGGAGTTCCACAAGCTCAAGTTCACCACCGAGGCCGTGAAGGCCGCGGTCGAGCTGTCGGCGCGCTACATCAACGACCGCAAGCTGCCCGACAAGGCGATCGACGTGATCGACGAGACCGGCGCCTCGCAGATGCTGGTGCCGGAGGCGCGCCGGAAGCGCGTGATCGGCATCAAGGAGATCGAGGCGACGATCGCCACGATGGCACGCATCCCGCCCAAGACCGTGTCGAAGGACGACGCGGTGGTGCTCCAGCATTTGACCGAGAACCTGAAGCGGGTGGTCTACGGCCAGCCCAACGCCATCGAGGCGCTGACCTCGGCGATCAAATTGGCCCGCGCGGGCCTGCGCGATCCTGACAAGCCGATCGGCTCCTACCTGTTCGCCGGCCCGACCGGCGTCGGCAAGACCGAGGCCGCCAAGCAGCTGGCATCGTCGCTCGGCGTCGAGATGCTCCGGTTCGACATGTCGGAATACATGGAGCGCCACACCGTCTCGCGGCTGATCGGCGCCCCACCCGGCTATGTCGGCTTCGATCAGGGCGGACTGCTCACCGACGGCATCGACCAGCACCCGCATTGCGTGCTGCTGCTCGACGAGATCGAGAAGGCGCACCCGGACCTGTTCAACATCCTGTTGCAGGTCATGGATCACGGCAAGCTCACCGACCACAACGGCAAGCAGGTCGATTTCCGTAACGTGATCATCATCATGACCACGAACGCGGGCGCCTCCGACCTCGCGAAGTCGGCCTACGGCTTCACCCAGGCCAAGCGCACGGGCGACGACGTCGAAGCGATCAACAAGCTGTTTGCGCCGGAATTCCGTAACCGGCTTGATGCGATCATCTCCTTCGGCCACCTGCCGAAGGAGGTCGTGGCCAAGGTCGTCGACAAGTTCGTGCTCCAGCTCGAGGCGCAGCTCGCCGACCGCAACGTCACGATCGAGTTGTCGGACGAGGCGCGTGCTTGGCTGGTCGAGCACGGCTATGACGACGCGATGGGCGCCCGCCCGATGGCGCGGCTGATCCAGTCGAGCATCAAGACGCAGCTCGCCGACGAGGTGCTGTTCGGCAAGCTGAAGAACGGCGGCGCGGTCCGCGTCATCGTGCGCAAGCCCGAGGATGCCGAGGCGAAGGCCGGCGGCAAGGAGACGCTGGGCTTCGAGTTCCCGGCCGGCCCTGTGGT
Source organism: Methylobacterium sp. WL103 (assembly GCF_008039885.1). Lineage (NCBI taxonomy): Bacteria > Pseudomonadati > Pseudomonadota > Alphaproteobacteria > Hyphomicrobiales > Methylobacteriaceae > Methylobacterium > Methylobacterium sp. WL103. Next base: position 715 of record NZ_VRUX01000289.1, on the reverse strand, counting down.
GCCGAAGCCCGAGGCCGACGTGACCAACGCCGTCAAGAAGCACAAGCGGGCCAAGCCCCGGGCCGCCGCACGCAAGAAGACGCCCAAGGACGACAAGGGCGGCAATTCCGGCGGCGGTGGCGTCCGCACGGTGCCGAAGGTGCCCCTCGTCCGGGCCTGACGACGAACGGACGAAACGCCGTTTCGGCAGGCCCTGAAGCGCTCCCAGCGCTTCGGGGCCTTGCGCATGACGGCGATTGCGGCTTTCAGGATCGTGGACAACCACGACATGGACGCGGCGACCGTACGCCGCCGCGAAGGACCGAGGGGGCGTGACAATGAGCGAACTGCATGAGGGCCCCCTCCTGCCCGTCGAGCAACCCACGCTTGCGGCGGCACGACCGAAGCCCCTCACCCGCCGTGAGGAGCGGCGGCGGCGGCGCACCCGCCGTCGCCGCGGCGAGGAGATCCTGGCCTGGGTGCTCGTGCCGCTGATCTGCCTCGGGATCTACTGGGGCATCAACGCCGGCTTCGAGTTCATGGGGACCTCGCCCGGCCAGGTCTGGGACCAGCTCATGCAGGTGAAGGCGATGATGGAGAAGCGCGCCTGATCGCGCCGCTCCGGTCGCCGCATCCTCTCGCGCGAACGGAGCGTTCATGCCCCTCACCCGCCGCGCCGCGCTGATCGGCGCCCTCCTCGCGGCTCCCGCCGCGAAGGCGGCCCGGCGCGACGGGC
>NZ_VRUX01000288.1:0-5226 GCF_008039885.1 Methylobacterium sp. WL103 | reverse complement strand
ACGCCGACAAGGCGACGGAGGCGGCGCGCCGCCGCGGCGTCCTGCTCGCCTCCGGCTTCCTCGTCGGCGAGAGCTTCGTTGGGGTGATCCTGGCCGTCGCCGACACCCTGGCCGGCCGCAGCGCGGCGCTCGCCCTCGTCGGCCCGGACTTCGCCTCCTACGCGACGTGGATGGGACTGGCCGTCTTCGCCAGCGGCCTCGCCGTGTTCTACCGGCTGACCGCGCGGGCGGAGCCGGACGAAGCCGTCGCGTAGGCGCGTCCTCGAAGGTCTGGCGGAGGGGGCAGATGTCGTGGGCGAGTCCCCGCCGCTGCCCAGGTGCCGCGCGAAGGATCGTTTGACGACTTGCCCTCATCCGCGACCAGATCCTGAAGCGCTTCTGCTGCGTCCTCCTCCAGCCATCCTCGCTGCATCCGAGACCTGACCCCATCGGTCGTCGGGGTCAGGACGAAAACGTCCGCTCTCGCCCAGGCTTCGTCAGCCCGCCCGCGCTCCCGTTCGGTCCGAAACCGCACAGAACCAACCCCGGCGACCGAGGTTGCACCCGCATGGGCCGCACCTTCCGATCGGCGGCCGGGAGCTTGAAGCCGATGAAAGCCCTCGTCTGGCACGGCACGACCGACATCCGTTGCGACACGGTTCCCGATCCGACCATCGAGGACGGGCGCGACGCGATCATCAAGGTCACGAGTTGCGCGATCTGCGGCTCGGACCTGCATCTCTACGACCACTTCATGCCTGGCATGAAGGCGGGCGACATCATGGGCCACGAGACCATGGGCGAGGTGGTCGAGGTCGGGAAGGACAATTCCGCGCTCAAGGTCGGCGACCGGATCGTGGTGCCCTTCACGATCACCTGCGGCCAGTGCCCGCAATGCCGGCGCGGCAACTTCTCGGTCTGCGAGCGCACCAACCGCAACAAGCCGCTTGGCGACGCCGCCTTCGGCCACACCACGGCGGGCCTGTTCGGCTACACGCACCTGACCGGCGGCTATGCCGGCGGACAGGCCGAATACCTGCGGGTGCCCTTCGCCGACTCGACGCACATCAAGGTGCCGGACGGCATCCCCGACGAGCACCTGCTGTTCCTCTCCGACATCTTCCCGACGGGGTGGCAGGGCGCGGTCCAGTGCGACATCCAGGCGGAGGACACCGTCGCGATCTGGGGCTGCGGCGCCGTCGGGCAGATGGCGATCCGCTCTGCGATCCTGCTCGGGGCCAAGCGCGTGATCGCCATCGACCGGGTGCCCGAGCGCCTCGAGATGGCGCGGGCGGGGGGCGCCGAGGTGCTCGATTACGACGCGGAGTCGAACATCGTCGCCCGGCTCAACGACATGACCGACGGACGCGGGCCGGAGAAGTGCATCGACGCCGTCGGGCTCGAAGCGCATGCGCTCGGCGCGGTCGACGCCGTCTACGACCGCGCGAAGCAGGCGATGATGCTGGAGACGGACCGCGCCCACGTCCTGCGCCAGATGATCATGGTCTGCCGGCCCGCCGGCATCCTCTCGGTGCCGGGCGTCTACGGCGGCCTGATCGACAAGTTCCCGATCGGCGCCCTGATGAACAAGGGCCTCACCGTCCGCACCGGGCAGACGCACGTGAAGCGCTGGACCGGCGACCTGCTGCGGCGGATCGAGGAAGGGCAGATCGACCCGTCCTTCGTCATCACCCATACGATCGGGCTGGAGGACGGCCCGGAGATGTATCGCACCTTCCGCGACAAGCAGGACGGCTGCATCAAGGTGGTGATCCGGCCATGAGCACGATGCGCCATCCCTACCCGACGCGCCCGGCGCCCGGTCGCGGCGCCCAGACCGGACACCAGGAACTCGCCCGCGGCCTCGGCTGGTTCTCGATCGGCCTCGGCCTCCTCGAACTCGCGGCGCCGCGGGGCCTGTGCCGCACCCTCGGCCTCGAAGGGCGCGAGACGTTGGTGCGCAGCTACGGCGTGCGCGAGGTCGCGACCGGCGTCGCCATCCTCATGAGCCACGACCCGACCCCGTGGATCCTCGGCCGCGTCGCGGGCGACGCCCTCGACCTCGCGACCCTGGCCCAGGGCTTCGACGGCGATCGCAAGCAGCGCGCCAACCTCGTCGCGGCAACCGCGGCGGTGGCCGGCGTGACCGTGCTCGATGTCGTCTGCGCCCAGGGGCTGATGGCCGACAAGCGCCTCTCCCCACCCGGCCGCTACGATTACGGCGACCGGAGCGGCTTTCCGCGCCCGCCGCGGGCGATGCGGGGCGCAGCCGCCGACTTCGAGACGCCGCCCGATTTCCGCGTCCCCGACGCGTTACGGCCATGGCGGGACGACGGCGCCGCCTGATAGCGGCAATCCGTAAATTACGGTGATTCGCCGGCAAACGACACGCGCGGTCGACGGCTGTCCGCCGGCCCGCACGGTTACCCCTCAACGGCGATCACTTCCGAAGCGAAAGGCGCAAGGCACATGGTCCAACAGGTTTCGGTCGGGGCCATCGCGCGCGTCGGCGAGGCCGCCGGGGACGGTAGCCACGCGCTCCTGCCCGATCTCGCCTATCGCCGGGTGGTGATGGTCAACGTCGTGTTCGTCGGCGCACCCGACGCGGGCGACCGCGGATGGGTGCTGGTCGACGCCGGCATCCCCGGCGGCAAGGGCCTGATCAAGGGCACGGCCGAGGCACGCTTCGGCGCCGGCGCCCGCCCGGCGGCGATCGTGCTGACGCACGGGCACTTCGACCATGTCGGCGTGCTGGAGGACCTCGCCGAAGAGTGGGACGTGCCGATCTACGCTCACGCTGCGGAGCGGCCTTATCTCGACGGCAGCGCCTCATATCCAAGCCCCGACCCCACGGTCGGCGGCGGGGCGCTCGCGCTGCTGTCGCCGCTCTACCCGACGAAACCGGTCGACGTGGGCGCACGCCTCGTCATCCTGCCGGCGGACGGGACGGTGCCGCCGATGCCGGGCTGGCGCTGGATCCACACGCCGGGCCACAGCCCGGGCCACGTCTCGCTCTGGCGCGAGGCCGACGGGTCGCTGATCGCCGGCGACGCCTTCGTGACAACGGCGCAGGAATCCATCTACGCGGTCGCGCTGCAGGAGCCCGAGTTCCACGGCCCGCCGATGTACCTGACCATCGACTGGTCCGCCGCCGCCGCCTCGGTCCGCCGCCTCGCCGCGCTCCGGCCCGAGCGCGTCGTCACAGGCCACGGCCGGCCGCTGGAAGGCGCAGAGATGCGTCGCGGCCTCGACGCCCTGGCGCAAGACTTCGAAGCCGTCGCAGTCCCGGACCACGGCCGCTACGTCGCCCACCCGGCCCAGGCCGAAGACGGCTCGGCCTATCGCGAACCGTGATCGAGCGCCCGTCTTCCCTCCCTCGAAGAGTGGGGAGGGAGGGGAAGCGGTCTTTCAACACGCGACACCGCTCCTCGCATGCGCATCCGCGAGGCCGCATGCACCCCTCAAAGGGCCGAGCGCGCAAGCAGGTAGACGACCGCCGCCGCCAGGGTGAGGGAGACGAGCTTCCAGAACAGCACCGGGTCGCGCTCCAGAAGGGCCGTCCGCCGGAGGCCGGGCAGCGACGGGTTCGGGTGGCGCAGGTCTTGGACGAAGGCGGAGAGCACCTCGTAGCGCTGGGCCGGATTGGGGTGCACCGCCTTGCGCAGGGCCGCGTCGACATAGGCGGGTAGACCGGTGCGCGCCGCGGCGAGGGAGACGTAATGCAGGCGTTGGGCGCGGGCCGCGCTGAAGGCCCGCGTCGCCTCCGCGCCGTAGGGCAGGCGTCCCGTGAGCATCTGGTAGGCGATCACGCCGAGCGAGAAGATGTCCGATTGCGGCGTGGCGGGCCGTCCCGCGAGGCATTCCGGCGCGGTGTACTGCACGGTGCCCTGCACCGTCTCGTCGATGGTCGGGTCGTCCTCGGCGAGCCCGGCGATCCGGGTAGAGCCGAAGTCGATGATCCGGACGGTGCCGGCGGCGTCGACCAGGACGTTGTGGGGCCGCAGGTCCCGATGCACCATCTCGCGCCGGTGGAAGGCGCGAAGGCCCACCGCGACCTGCTCGACGAGGCGCCGGACCTCCTCGAGCTCCGGCTCGGGATTGTCGCGCATCCACTGGGCGAGCGTCCGGCCCTCGACATAGTCCATCACCGTGTAGAGGTGGCTGCGCCGCCGGGTCCGGGGCGGGGCGCTCAGAACGTGCGGGCTGTCGATACGCCGCGCGACCCATTCCTCCATCATCAACCGCTGCAGGCCGGCCGGATCCGCATGCAGGTCCGTCGAGGGCACCTTGAGGGCGACCGTGCGCCCGGTCTCCCCGTCGACCGCCAGGTAGACGTGGCTGCGGTGGCTCGCATGCAGGGTACGCAGCACGCGGTAGCCGTCGAAGGTGGTCGGCGGGTCGAGGAGGGGGGCCGGGGGCAGGTCGTCGGCCCGGCCCGACATCTCGTCCAGCTCGCCGTCGGGGACGGCGTCGACGCGCACGATCTGGACGGTGAGGTTGTCGCCGCTGCCGTTCTCGTAGGCCCGCCGGACGATCTCCCGGGCGGCGCGATCGAGGTCGTCGCCGTGCTGCGCGATCTCGGCGACGATCGCCTCCGGCCGCACGTGCTCGTGCACCCCGTCCGTCGTCAGGACGAAGACGTCCCCACCCTCGATCACGACCGTGTGGTGGTCGATCTCCACGTGCGCGGCGGCGCCGAGGGCGCGGCCGAGGTAGGATTCCTCGGCGGAGAAGACGACGCGGTGGTCCTCGGTGAGCGCTTCGAGCGAGCGCCGCACGACCCGGGAGATGCGGGCGTCGCCGACGTGGAAGATGTGCGCGGTGCGCGACCTCAGGATCAGGGCGCTGAAGGTGGTGACGTAGCCGCGGTCGCGCGCGCCCTCGGGGTCGTGCAGCTGCCGGTTGCGCCGGGTCTCGGCATGGAGCCACGAATTCGTCGCGGCGATGACCCGGCTCGCCGCCGTCTTCACCGACCAGGTGTCCGGGGTGTCGTAATAGTCGGACAGGAAGCTCCGGACCGCCGTCTCGCTCGCGACGTGGCTGACCGGGCTGCTGCCGATTCCGTCGGCGATGGCGATCGCACCGCCCCTGAGGGCCAGCGCGGCGCGCCCGGGAACGAGCGCGCCGTGGAAGTCCTGGTTGGTCTCCTTGCGCCCGCGCTCGCTGTGCTGGCCGAGGGAGAGGGTCAGGGACGAAGGCATCGGCGGATCCCGGCGGTCGGACCCGGCGCCCTGCGGCGCGAGGCCC
>NZ_VRUX01000287.1:0-5245 GCF_008039885.1 Methylobacterium sp. WL103 | reverse complement strand
CGTGGCCGCGGGGCGGCTGACGCTGCCGTTTTCAGGAAACGACATGCAGTCGCGACGCTACCACGCCTACGTGCCGGAGGCCCGGGCCGAAGACCCGGCGGTGCGCGCCTTCTGCGACTGGCTCCCCACCGCCGCCTGAGCGGTTGCCAGCGGCACGCCGTGTCGGGCATGGCGGGCGGCGACGAGACGGCTTTCAGAGCGTTTTCAAGCGCGGTGGATGCCGGCTCGCGTGAAGAAAACGCGACCACACAGCAGGTCGGTGCATTTTTCCGTGATCCGGGGATCACGGAAAATGCTCTCGGGCCAAGCGACGGGATGACGATGGCGATCAATCAGGAAGCGGTCGAGCGGCTCGCGGAGGCCTCCGCCCTGCGGGTGCTGGTCCAGACGGTCGCCGTGCTGGTGTTCGAGCAGAGCGGCCTGCCGCCAGACCGGGTGCGCGCGCTCGGGAAAAGCCTCAGCGCCGAGATGTCGGACATCGAGATTCCCGGCGCCGGAGCCCCCGACCTCGACGCCATCCGCCAGGCCAACGCGCGGGCGGTGGTGGCGGCCTTCGAGAGCGTCGCCGAAGCGATGCGGGACGGCGACGCGACGCCCGGCGCCTGACGGCTTCGGGAGACGCGCCTGCACGGTCGTCGGCATCACGCAGAATTGTCTAGCGTCCGCGCGGGAGCCTGCCGCCCCGCGTCGTCGCGCGATCACGGGTCCTGTCCCCGCACGCGCCTCTGCGGCGGCGCCCCGCGCAATCGACATCGTGATCATGCCGGGGACTATAAGAATTGTGCGCAAGCGATGCCAGAGTGTCGCGGACCCAAGGGTTCGTAAGAAAATAAACCAGATTTAACGTCTCTCGACGTATCGTCCTCCCAAGCCGAGTCAGCCCGCCGCCACCCCTCTTCAAGGGTCCCGCGCGTCGTGGCGTCGATGTTCCATCGAGGGAGCGACATGCTGAGTCTTCTGAATCGCCGAACTTCGGTCATGTCGGATCTGCTGCACAAGTCGCAGGCCGTGATCGAATTCGACGGCAGCGGCAAGATCATCACCGCCAACGCCAACTTCCTCGCGACGATGGGCTACGCCCTCGACGAGATCCAAGGTCGGCACCACAGCCTGTTCCTCGAGCCGTCCGAGCGGACGAGCGAGGCGTATCGTCTGTTCTGGGAGGGCCTGTTGAAGGGCAAGGCGGATTCCGCCGCCTTCCGGCGCATCGCCAAGGGCGGCCGCGAAGTCTGGCTCCAGGCCTCGTACAATCCCGTGCTCGACCGGGCCGGCAAGACCGTCAAAGTCGTGAAGTTCGCCACCGACATCACCGCCTACAAGCTCGCGGCGCTGGAGATGGAAGGCCAGATCGCTGCGCTGCACCGCTCGCAGGCCGTGATCGCCTTCGAACCCGACGGCACGATCCTCACCGCCAACCCCAACTTCCTCGACGCGGTCGGCTACCGGCTCGACGAGGTGCAGGGCCGGCACCATCGCATGTTCGTCACCGAGGCCGAACGCGTAAGCCCGGCCTACCAGGCGTTCTGGGCGGCGCTCGCGCGCGGCGAATTCCAATCGGCCGAGTACCTCCGGATCGGCAAGGGCGGCCGCGAGGTCTGGATCCAGGCGACCTACAATCCCGTCACCGATGCGGAGGGCCGCACGACCAAGATCGTCAAGTTCGCCACCGACATCACCGAACAGGTGCACGAGCGCCAGCGCCGCGCCGAGGCGCAGCGGGCGATCGGCACCGACCTCGACGCGATCGGGACGGCGACGGAGGACGTCACGCGCCAGACGACCGACGCCGCCGCCACGGTGGGGCGCGTCTCCGGCGACATCCAGGCCGTCGCCTCCGGTGCGGAGGAGCTCTCGGCCTCGGTCGGCGAGATCAGCCAGCAGGTCAGCCACGCGGCCCGGATCGCCGGACAGGCCGTCGAGGAGACCGAGCGCACGGGCCTGATCGTCGCCGGCCTGAGCAGCCAGGCGGCACAGATCGGCGATGTCGTCGCGCTCATCCAGGGCATCGCGGCGCAGACCAACCTGCTCGCGCTGAACGCCACCATCGAGGCCGCGCGTGCGGGCGCGGCGGGCAAGGGCTTCGCCGTCGTCGCGGCCGAGGTGAAGGCGCTGGCCGAGCAGACCGGCAAGGCGACGGACCAGATCCGCACGCAGATCGCCGCGACGCAGAACGCGACCCGCGACGCCGTCGACGCGATCGCCTCGATCAAGACCACGATCCAGACGCTCAGCGACGTGTCGAGCGCGATCGCGGCCGCGGTGGAGGAGCAATCCGCGGTCACGCAGGAGATCTCGGGTAGCATGCAGACCGCGTCCTACGGCGTCACGGCGATCGCCTCAGGCATGGACCTGATCGCCCAGGCGAGCGAGCGGGTGGACGACGCGACCCGTCAGGTCCGCTCGGCCGCCCGCGCCTTCGGCTGAGGCCCGGCGGCTGCGGCGTGAGCCGCGTTCGCGACCTGCGCCCGCCTTTCGAGACCCGAACGACCACGATCTCCCCGGTGGACCGCCGTCATGGCCGAATTGCTCCTGATCAGCGACGACACGCATCGAACGGCGCGGCTGGCACGGGACCTCCCGAACGTCGAGCGCTCGACGGTCTTCGACCTCTACGACGACGCCTCCTGCCCGACGGCCGCGGAACTCATCGTCAGCGACGTCAAGGCGCTGACCTCGGAGGCGCTGTCGCGCCTGCGCACGCTGCTCGAGCGCGTCCGCGGCCAGTACGTGCCCTACGTCTGCCTGTTCCACGACAACGGTGCGCGGACCCGCGCCTACGCCGAGCTGCTCGGCGCCTCCAGCCTGCTGAGCGCCGCCTCCGGCCCGGCCGCCTTCGGCAGCGCCCTGGCGGAGCTGCGGAACCGGATCGATCCGATGTCCGACGCGATGCGGCGCCACGGCGAACGGGCCGAGCGGTTCCTGTGCACCACCTTCGTCCCGAGACGGCCGCTCTCGCCGGTCGAGATCGCGGCGGGAACGACGCTCATCGAGACCGCCCTGCAGGAGGGCGGCATCCGCTCCTGGGTGCGGGCGGTGCGACGCTTCGACGACGCCACGCACCGGCATTGCCTGCTGGTCGCCGGGCTCGCGGCCGCGTTCGGCGGCGTCCTGATGCTCGGCGCTGCCGACCGCCATCACCTCGTGAAGGCGGCCCTGTTGCACGATGTCGGCAAGATCGCGATCGACGCCGCCATCCTGAACAAGCCGGGCAAGCTCGATGCCGTGGAGATGGCCGAGATGCGCACCCACCCCGCGCACGGGCACGCCATGCTGGTCGGCCGCGGGTTCGACGAGAGCCTGCTCGCCGTCGCGCACTCGCACCACGAGATGCTCGACGGCTCGGGCTATCCGGACAAGCTGGTCGGGAGCCAGATCTCGGACTTGGTTCGCCTCGTCACGATCTGCGACATCTTCGGGGCGCTCACCGAGCACCGCCCCTACCGTGCGCGGATGGAGAGCATGCCGGCTTACGACATCCTCGTCGGAATGGCCGGGCGGCTCGACGGCGACCTCGTCCGCGCGTTCAAGCCCGTCGCCGACGCGTTCTGAGGCGCACGCGGACGGTCGGCCGCGCGGGCGTTACGAACGCGGGCGGACGTGGAGGAAGCTGCGCTCGCCGGTCGCGGCCTCCGTCACGTGCTGGATCGCATCGAGAAGGTCCGCCATGCGCTTGGGCGCCTGCGCGGACATCAGCCGCGCCGCGTCCACCCGGCGGGCGTCGGTCCGCCCGGTGGCGATCTGCGCCTGGCTCAGGGCATCGAAGTCGCGGCTCGGGCGTCGCTTCATGGCGGTGTCTCTCCTCGGGACAGCGTGGACGCGGCATGGTTGATGAAGCGTTAACGCGCCGCATCGGGCTGGATGCCGGGAGGCGCCCGCCGACGCCTGCAGGCCGCGTCGCCCGCCCGTGAAACCCGTAAAACTTTCGTTTTTGCGGTCATCATGCTATAAGACGTGATCAATGCGGCGGGCGCGCAAGGAACAGGTGCCCTGCCCCCAATCATCGCCGACGCGATCGACGGCCGAACGCGTATCTGTCGGATCCGCGTGGCGTCATCGTCTTGCCGCCACCGCCGTTCATCAATGTGGCACTGCGTCAGACGTCGCGGTTTCGTCTTCCGATGTCGCTGCCATCGTGCCCGGTGGTCGCCTTCCGATCTACAGAAAGGTCCCGAATGCTGAAGCTCACCCCGATCGTTCTCGTCGGCCTCCTCTCTGGCGCGACCGTGTCGCCGGTAGCCGCCGGAGAACCGGGTGCCTTCAACGGGACCTGGGCCGTCGATCTCGTGACCGAGAGCGGCCTGTGCGACGCGCGCTACACCACCGCCATCGCGATCCGCGACGGGCAGGTGCGCACGGCGTCCGCGAAGGAGTCCGGCGCGCGGGTCACCGGCCAAGTCGGACCGGACGGCACGGTGGGGCTCAACGTCTCGAACGGGGCCGCGAGCGGCGCGGCCTCGGGCCGGCTTCAGGCGGCCGGCGGGGCCGGGACCTGGAAGGTGTCGGCGTTGTGCTCCGGCCGCTGGACGGCGCGGCGCAACACGACGCACACCGCCCAGGCCGAGTAGAACGGTCCCGCCCGCGGCGGGACCGTCTGCGTCACGCGGCGGCGAGCCAGGTGCGGGCCTCGTCGAGGCGGGCGCGCTCGAACACCTTGATCTGGGCCGGGGAGACGAAGCCGAAGGTCTCGGCGACGACCTTGAGCCATTGCGCGTCGGTGACGAGCGCCACGTGGCTGACGCCCTTCATCATCGACAGGCCGAAGCGCGGGTCCTTGAAGAAGGCGGCCGGCTCCATGCCCTCGAAGGCGCGGATGTCCTCCAGCAGCTTGAGCTTGCCGCCCTTGTCGAGGTCGGCCTTCATCGCGGTCATGACCGCGTTCATCTCGTCGTCGGTGATCTTCCCGTCGACCACGATCTCGGCGACGCTGGACTCGGGCTTCTTGGTGTAGCTCAGCACGATGCGCGCTCCTGACAGGCCTGCCGCCGACCGAGTATCTCGCGGCACCGCACACTCCTACAGAACGCGTCCCGGATCGCCTACAAAAAGCTCTGCGGGTCGACGTCGACGGCAACGCGGACGTTGCCGCGCACCTTCGGCCCGCGCCCCAGCCAGTCGCGCAGGTAGCTCTGCAGGTCGACGTTGCGCTCGGTCTTGACCAGAAGGCGGAACCGGTAGCGCCCGCGCACCAGCGCCAGAGGCGCCTCGGCCGGCCCGAGCACCATCACCCCGTCCGGCGGCTCGGCGG
>NZ_VRUX01000286.1:0-5302 GCF_008039885.1 Methylobacterium sp. WL103 | reverse complement strand
GTTGGGGAGAGGGTCGGGGTGAGGGGCGTGCGCCGTCCGGAGAGGTCACGCCCCTCATCCTGTCCTTCTCCCCCTGGGAGAAGGGACCCGCGCTTCGCCCGGTTTCCGTCCCTGACGAGGCCCGTCACTGGCGGATCTCCATGGCGCTGCGCAGGCCGTCCGAGAACAGGTTGAACGAGATCGAGACGATGAAGATCGCCAGCCCCGGCAGCGCCGCCACCGTCGGGTTCACGTAGATCGCGGTGCGGAGCGTGTTGAGCATCAGGCCCCATTCGGGCTCGGGCGGGCGCACCCCGAGGCCGAGGAAGGACAGGCCCGAGGCCAGGATCATCGAGACCGAGATCAGGCCGGTGGAGTAGACGAAGATCGGCCCGACCACGTTGCCGAGCACCTGCACCCGCATGATCGTGAGCGCCGAGGCGCCGGACAGCCGGGCGGCGTCGATGTAGTCGCGCGCCCGGATGCCGGTGGTGACGCTCTCGGAGATCCGCGCGATCTGGGGGACGAACACGCAGGTCAGCGAGACGATGGCGTTGAAGATGCCGGCCCCGAGCGCCCCCGACAGCGCGATGGCGAGCAGCACCGAGGGGAAGGCGAAGAACACGTCGATGGTGCGCATCAGGATCGTGTTGGTCCAGCCGCCGACGTAGCCGGCCACGATCCCGATCGACGAGCCGATCACGAAGGCGATCAGCACCGGCGTCACGCCCATGAACAGCGACAGCCGCGCGCCGACCATCAGGCGGCTCAGCATGTCGCGGCCGAGCTCGTCCGAGCCGAGCCAGTAGGTCGCGTCGCCGACGGGCTTCAGGCGGCGCAGCATCGAGCCGCGATACGGGTCCATCGGCGTGATCCACGGCGACAGGATCGCGACGACAACGATGGCGAGGATCACCGCGCCGGCGGTGATCGCCACCGGGTCGCGCACGAGGCGGTGGCCGACATGGCCCCAGTAGCCGCGGGAGGCGACGAAGGCGTCGGGCTCGACTTCGGACGCCGCGGGGGCGATGCCCCCGTCGAGGGCCATGGTGGCGGCGGTGACGGGTGCTGTCATCGGATCAGGCCCGCTCGATGCGCGGATCGAGTGCGGTCTGCATCACGTCCACGAGGAGGTTGAGGGCGACGAAGAACATCGCCAGCACGAGGATCGAGCCCTGGAGCAGGGGGAGGTCGCGCTGGAAGATCGCGGCGTTGAGCAGGAAGCCGGTGCCGGGCCAGGCGAACACCGTCTCGATCAGGATCGAGCCGCCGAGCAGGTAGCCGAGCTGCAGGCCCATGATCGCGAGCGCGGTCGGCGCCGCGTTGCGGACCACGTGCTTGAACACCCCGACCTCGTCGAGGCCCTTGGCGCGCAGGGCCTCGACGAAGTCCTGGGCGAGGATGTCGGCGACGAGCGCGCGCACGGTGCGGGCGATGATGCCCATCGGGATCACCGACATCGTCACGGCGGGCAGGATGATGAAGCGCAGGTGCTCGAAGTCGGGCCGCCAGTTGCCGGAGCCGTCCGGCCCCGCCCCGGTCGGCGGCAGCCAGCCGAGGTTGGCCGAGAACACGATCACCATCACCATGCCGAGCCAGTAATGCGGCACCGAGACGCCGAAGACCGAGATCGCGGAGGCGACCCGGTCGAGGATCGAGTTGCGGTGATAGCCGGCGACGAACCCGAACAGGGTGCCGAAGGTGAAGCCGATCAGCGTCGCCACCGAGGCGAGGATCAGGCTGTTGACCACCGCGCGGGTGACCTCGCCGAGCACCGGCCGGCCGGTGGCGATCGAGACGCCGAGGTCGCCGTGCAGCACGTGCCAGAGCCAGATCGCGTACTGCACCGGCAGCGGCTTGTCGAAGCCGTAGGCGGCGCGCATCTCGTCGATGGTCGCCTGCGTCGCGTCCGCCGGCAGAATCGCGCTCAAGGGATCGCCCGGCGCGAGGTGGACCAGGAGGAAGCAGACGAGGCTCACTCCGAACGCCACCGGCGTCACGGCGACGAGGCGCTTGAGGATGTAGAGCAGCATCGGATTCGGGTTTCCTTGTTCCGATCCCAGGTCATGATGCGCGAAGCGCCCTCCCCCGCTTCAGGGGAGGGAAGAGCCGTGGTTCACTTCCCCGTCGCCATGGTGATGTTCGAGAAATCCTGGAACCAGTTCTGCGCCTGGACGAATCCCTTCACCTTCGGGCTCATCGCCCGCGGGTTCACGTCGTGGGTGATCATGATGAACAGCGCGTCGTCGACGAACTTCTCGTGGACCTTCTCCAGCACGGCCGTCTGCTCGGCCTTGTCGAAGGTGTTGCGGACCTGGTCGAACAGCTTGTCCATCGCCGGATCGCAGTAGTAGCCCCAGTTGGTGCCGTTCGGCGGGGCGAAGTTGCACTGCAGGTGCCGGATGAAGCCGGTGAAGGGGTCCTGGATGAAGTACGAGTAGTTGATGCCCGTCACGCCGCGCGAGATGTCGGCCTTGGCGCCGGCGCGCCAGATGTTGATCAGCGTGTTCCACTCGACCACCTCGTAGTCGACCTGGATGCCGACCTCGGCGAGGTTCTGCTGCACGAACTCGTTCATCGGCAGCGGCTGCATCTGGCCCGAGCCCGAGGCCGAGATCGCGATCTTGGTCTTGAGCGGCTTGTTCGGGCCGTAGCCGGCCTCCGCCAGCAGCTTCTTGGCGGCGGCCGGATCGTACTTCACCTGGAAGGTCGGGTGGCCGAACCACTGGTGGCCGGGCGGGAAGAAGCCGGTCGCCGGCACCGCGAGGCCGCCGAGCAGCTCCTTCAGGCCGTCCCGGTCGATGGCGAGGTTGGCGGCCTTGCGCACGCGGACGTCGTTCCAGGGCGAGCCCTCGACGCGGGACAGGTGCCAGGTCCAATTGTGGGGATAGGTGTTGGTGACGATGGTGAAGCCGGCGCCCTTCAGCGAGGCGACGGCGTCGGGCGCGGGCGCCTCGATCCAGTCGACCTGGCCGGAGCGGAGCGCCGCGACGCGGGCGTTGGCCTCCGGCAGCGGCACCAGCACGAGCTTGTCGAGCTTCGGGACCCGCGCCTTGTCCCAGTACTCCTTGAAGGGGACCATCTCGGCGCGCTCGCGGGGGGCGAACAGGGTCAGCTTCCACGGGCCGGTGCCGGACGGGGTCTTGGCGAAGGCGTCCCAGGACTTGCCGAGCTTCTCCCACTGCGCGGGCGAGGACATCATCACCCAGGCGATCTGGTAGGGCAGCGTCGCGTCGGGCGCCTTGGTGACGATCTCCACGGTCGTCGGGTCGACGACCTTGTAGCTCGCGACCGCCGGGATGCGGGTGCGCCCCTGCGCCGACTGGCGCGGATCGTATTGCGGGCTGTCGTTCTTCAGCAGCTTGTCGAGGTTCCACACCACCGCGTCGGCGGTGAAGTCGGAGCCGTCGTGGAATTTCACGCCGGGCCGCAGCTTGAACGTCCACTTGGTCTTGTCGGCGGCGTCCACCGCCCAACTCTCGGCCAGCCCCGGCACGAGGTCGGAGGGCTTGGTCGCCGAGGACAGGTCCCAATTGATGAGCCCGTCATAGACCGTGTAGCCCATGAAGCGCATGCCCTCGCCGCCGTTGTCGGCTTGGCCGGTGGTCAGCGGGATGTCGGAGGCGGTCATGCCGATCCGCAGCGTGCCCTGGGCCATCACGGCCTGGGCCGACAGCATCAGGGAGCCGGCGAAGGCCGCGCGGGCGGTGAAGGTCTTCATCGAGCGGAACGGCATGTCGGGCGGGGTTGCTCCGTGGGGCGGCCACCCGTGACCGGGCGCCGCAGAGGACGCCCGGCTCCATGCAAGCGCGCGGCCAGACCGGCCGGAGGCCCTGATTGTTTATTCAGGCGGGCGGGGCCGCCCTACCCGTCGATCAGGCTCACGTGGGCGGCGACCACCCGCCAGCCCTCGGGAAACCGCACCCAGGTCTGGCTCTGCCGGCCGACCCGCCCCGGCGCGCTCGCACGGAAGAACAGGGTCATCGCGGTGGCGAAATCGCGCCCGTAGGTGGTGATCACCGTCTCGGACAGGGTCCGCTCCAGGCCCACGGGCGAGCGCGCCCGGCGGAAGGCGCGGATCGCGTCCATGCCGTAGAGGTTCTCGCCCCCGCCGTAGCGGATGGTGCGGGGGTCGTCGCGGAACAGCGCCTCGAGCACCGGCACGTCGTTCGTCGTCAGCGCGGTCTCGTAGGCGCGGAACGCCGCCTCGACCTCGGCCTTCACCTCCCAATCGTCGATCACCATCAGACCAGCTCCGCGATCGGGGCGCGGACGGTGCCGAGCCGTTCGAGCACCCGCGCCACCCGCAAGGCCACGTCCTCGCGCCAGGGCGCGGCGATCACCTGCACCCCGAGGGGCAGCCCGCCGTCGAGCCAGACCGGCACCGCCGCCACCGGCAGGCCGATGAACGAGATCGGCTGCGTGAACACACCGATGTTGGCCCGCACCGGCAGCGAGACGCCGTCGAGGGTGAAGTGCGTCTGGCCGCGCGGCGGCGCCCGGCACGGGGTGGACGGCGCCAGGATCACGTCGACGTCCGCGAACAGGTCGGCCACCGCGCCGCGGTACCAGCGGCGGAAGCGCTGCGCCCGCTCGACGAAGGGGGCCGGCAGCATCGCCCCGGCGATGAGGCGGTCGCGCACCGCCGGATCGAAGTCCTCCGGCCGGGTCCGGAGGCGGTCGAGGTGGAGCGCCGCGCCCTCCGCCGCGGTGATCAGGTAGGCCGCCGCCCGGGCGCGGGCGGCTTCCGGGATCTCGACGACCCGCGTCGCGGACAGCGCCCGGGCCACCACCTGCACCGCCGCGAACGCCTCCGGGTCGCCGCCGCGCGCGAAGTAGCCCCCGGCCACGGCGATCCGGAGGTCGCCGAGGCCGGAATCCAGCCCCGGCAGGACCGGCTCCGCCGGACGGGCCGTCGCCACCGCGTCGTCCGGGTCGGGGCCCTGCATCGCGTCGTAGGCGAGCGCCAGGTCGGCGACGCTGCGCGTCATCGGCCCGAGGTGGTCGAGGCTGTTGACGAACGGGAAGCTGCCGGCCCGGGTCAGCCGGCCGTAGGTCGGCTTCAGGCCGAAGCATCCGCAGAAGGCCGACGGCACCCGGATCGAGCCGTTGGTGTCGGAGCCCAGCGTCAGCGGCACGAGGCCGGCGGCGATCGCCCCGCCCGAGCCGCTCGACGAGCCGCCGGTCATGTGGCCGGCCCCGTGCGGGTTGCGACTGTCGCCGTCGTGCACGTTCTCGCCGGTGAAGTCGTAGGCGTACTCGCCCATGTTGAGCGCGCCGACGAGGATCGCGCCCGCCGCCTCCAGGCGGCGCACCAGGGCGC